>CAYQFV010000049.1:0-11892 GCA_964416845.1 uncultured Phycisphaeraceae bacterium
AATCGTCGCATATCTCCACCGATCCTATTCTATCAAGTGGTCGCGGCGGAATGAATCAAAAAGAATCGTAGCCAGAACGGTGCGTCCGAGACGCGCGCTACGGCTTGTGGACTCGCAGGGCGCCGAAGTGGAACGGTATCGTGGTGCGTTAGCAGTACAGCGCGAAGTTGCCGTGAATTCGTAGCGCAGGCATCTTGCCTGCATCGCAGTCGCAGGCCGTGCAGGCAAGATGCTTGCGCTACAAGGAACTTTGCGCTGTGTTGTTAGAGTGGCGGGCGGGAGTCGTTCAGGCAGAAGTCGACGAGTGCTTCGAGGTCGGCCGTGCCGACGCACATGACTTTGTCCGCTCCGCCCCAGTAGATTTTGACGCTGCCGTCTGGTTCGGGAACGGCTGCGCAGCAGAAGACGACGTTGTGGACGTAGCCGGTTAGTTCCCAGGGGTCTTCCGGTTGAAGGATCCAGCGGTCGCCGACGCCGAGGATTTTGGACGGGTCGCTCAGGTCGTGCAGAGCAACGCCCAACCGGTAGACCGAGCCGTCCATGGTTGGGAACACGCCGTGGTAAATGCTCAGCCAGCCGCGGGGGGTGCGGATGGGCGTAGCGCCGGGGCCTATCTTCATCTCGTCCCAGTGGTATTGAACGGGTCTCATGATGAGCTTCGCGTCGCCCCAGTGGACGAGGTCGTGAGAATAGCTGATCCAGATGGACCACGGGGCGATTTCGCTGTGGGGTCGATCGAGTCGAGCGTATCGGCCGTCGAACTTTTGCGGGAACAGGACGACGTTTCGCATGTCGGCTTCGGTGATGAGGGATACGCGTTGGACCTGTTTGAAGTCGCGGGTCTTGGCGAGCCCGATGCGCACGCCGTGTCGGGAGTATGCGCTGTAGGTGATGAGGTAGTCGCCGTCGATGTGGCAGATTCGCGGGTCTTCTACGCCGAACGCCTCGTATTCTTGAAATTCACCCTCGTCGGATGGCAGCATGAACGGCTCGGGGCGGGGTGTGAAGTTCAAGCCGTCGTCGCTGTCGGCGATGCCGAGAATGGAACGTCCGTTGTCTCGGTGCGATCGAAACACCATGACGTACGATTGATCCACCTTGGCGACGGCGGCGTTGTGGACCGTCGCGACAGGATAGGGGATATCATCAGGCGTGAGGATCGGATTGTTGGCGTAGCGTCGAACGATGGGCTCGAGTTTGCTCACGGCGATATCCTTCTGTGGCGATTTCTAGCAGCCCTTGAATTGCGGTCTGCGCTTTTCGAGGAAGGCTGACACGCCCTCATGATGATCTTCGGTTTGGCCGGCGGTGGTCTGTAGAAACGCTTCGTATTCCAATTGGTCTTCGAGGTTCGCAGCCCAGGCTCGATTCATCGCTCGTTTCGTCAGGCCGATGCCACGGGTGGGCAGGCTTGCCAGCTTCTGAGCAAGCTTCATGGTTGTATCGGGCAATTCGTCGTCGGAAACCACGCGATTGACAAGCCCCATTTGCAGCGCTTCGTCGGCTGCCACCTTTCGCCCGGTGAATGCCATCTCCATCGCGCGGCCCATCCCGACGAGCCTCGGCAGGGTGAACGTGCTGCCCGAGTCGGGGACGAGTCCCACGTTGACGAACACCTCAATGAAGCTGGCGGAGCCGGCGGCGATGCGGATGTCCGCCGCCAACGCAAGGCTGCACCCCGCGCCGGCAGCCACGCCGTTGACGCTCGCGATTACGGGTTTTTCCATGGTCCGCAGCGTGATGATCAACGGGTTGTACAGTTTGCGAATGTGCTCGCCGAGTTCCGGAGCGTTGGGGTCGTTCATACGCTGCTTGACCGAGTCGAGGTCTTGGCCGGAGCAAAACGCGCGACCGGTCGCAGCGATGACCACGCATCGAACGGACGCGTCGCGAGCAGCCTGTTTGGCGAGCTTGCCCAGTGTCGCGAGCATGTCATCGTTGAAGGCGTTGAGAACGTCGGGACGGTTCAATCGCAGGGTGCGAACGGCGCCGTCATCTTCCACCAAGACGGTCGTGGGTGTGTCGGACATGGGTTACTTTCCTTTGAACGTCGGTCGGCGCTTTTCGATGAACGCGGACATGCCTTCTTTCTGATCCTCGGTCGCGAAGAGCATGTAGAACAGTTTGCGTTCGTACTCCAACCCTTCGCTCAGCGTTGTTTCGTGGGCCTTGAGAACGGCGTCTTTCGCGAGGCGCAGCGCGATCGGCGGACGGGTGGCCATTTCCTCAGCGAGTGCGAGCGCGCTCGCGTAGTAGTTTTCCTTGGGAACCACGCGGGAGACCAGACCAAACGTGTAGGCCTCCTGGGCGCTGATGAATCGGCCGCTGAGCACCATGTCCATTGCGCGAAACTTGCCGATGGCGCGGGTCAGCCGTTGCGTTCCGCCCGCACCGGGCATGATGCCAATGTTGATCTCGGGTTGGCCGAACTTGGCGGTCTCCGATGCGATGATGACGTCGCAGTGCATCGCCAGTTCGCACCCACCGCCGAGCGCGTAGCCGCTGACCGCGGCGATTATGGGTTTGCTGATTCTCTTGATCCGCTCCCAGCGGGCGAATTGATTTCCGTTGTACATGTCGACGACTGACGCGCTGGCCATGTCTTTGATATCCGCGCCAGCCGCCCACACGCGTTCGCTGCCGGACAGAAGGATGACATGGATGTTCGGGTCAGCGTCAAAGCGTTCGAGCGCGGTGACCAGTTGCTGCATCAGCTCCAGGGACAACGCGTTGAGCACGTCAGGCCTGTTGAGCTTGACGACGCCCACGTGGTTCAATTGTTCGACGATAATCGGATCGCTCATGATGCGTCATATTGTGCAGTGAAACGCCTCAAGTGCAACGGTTGGCGATCTCAGGTTGGCGACTGGTCGGATTCACCGGTCTTGGATTTGCGCAGCTTGGCGTAGTCCACCGGGCGTTTTTCGAGGAACGCGGCGGTGCCCTCGCGGACTTCTTCGGAGAGATTGTGGGTACTCAGCCACTCTCGTGCGTGTCCGATGGTTTGATGCCACGACATTTCTCGCCAGTAGTTGAGTTGCTGTTTGGTGTACCGCATGCACTCGGGCAACTTGTCGATCAGCTTGTCGCACATCGTCGTGACGGCTGCGTCGAGTTGATTTCGGGGAACGACCTGGTTCACCAATCCCCACGTCAGCGCTTTTTGCGCAGGAATATCCTCGCACAGCATGAGAATCTCCCGCGCCCGGCGGTCGCCGACGATCAGGGGCAGCCATTGCGTCGCACCAGCGGCGGCGACGCTTCCGCGGGCAGCGCCGACCTGTTTGATGACCACGTCGTCCGCAGCGATGGCCAGGTCGCACGACATGTTGAGTTCGTTGCCGCCGCCAACGACCATGCCGTTCAATCGGGCGACGGTCGGCTTGCCGATGGTGCGGAGCTTCTCGTGCATCTCGACAAACGCGCCCATCCACTTCCAATAGGCATCCGGGTTTCCCACGCAGTGTTGGTGTTGTTCCTTGAGGTCCGCGCCGGTGCAGAATGCCCGCTCGCCGACCCCGGTGATGACCACCACGCGAATGTGATCGTCCCAGGAGGCATCTTCAATTGCGTCGCGCAGTTCGCGGAGCATTTGAAAGTTGACCGCATTCAGCACGTCTGGGCGGTTCAGTGTGATGGTCGCGCGGTGGTTGTCTTTTGCGTATTGGATGGTGGTGAAACTGAACGCACCGGCGGGTCGTGCTTGAGGGAACATCATGGCAGTGGTCCTCGTCTGTCATCTCGGGTTGGGGAGTTCGTCTTGCGGCGTGTGCGCACGAATGTCGCAGGTTCCGAAGCCGGTCGGGCTTTCATGCCTGTGGCCGACATTTGTCGATGATCCCTCGCAGCCTGTCTTTCTTGAGAACGATCTGGAGTTGTTCGCCTTCCCCCAGCAAGCGGTCGCCGTCCCACGCCGTAACGCGACAGAGTACCCGGTTGCGGCGAACGTCGATCAGTTCCGCCCGTATCGTGACGGTGGTTCCGATTGGCGCGGGGCTTTTGTGGTCGACGGCAACGTGGGCGCCGATGCCCTCTTCGTCGTCGTCGAGATAGTCAACCAAGACCTTTCGGGCAGCCAGTTCCATGTGGTGCACCATAGACCACGTGGAATAGACATGGTGTACGATGTCGCCGTCGAAGCTCGGACACATGTCTTCAGTGACGACTTTGGTCACCTCTTTAACGATTCCCGGAGAAAACCCAGCTTTCATGTACTCGTAACTCCACGATTGACGCTGCTCACGACGTTGGACGTTTCAGAATGTTCTTGTGACCCCTCTTTCACCGCAACGCGTCAGCAAGTGTTCGCGTTCGCGGTAGCAAAAGCGCTCCCTCACGGTCACGGCGCTGATGGGAAAACACACTTCTTAAACACGTTCCAACTGGTCATGCCGGCTCGCTTTTGACGCATCCCAGAGGGGGGCTGGTCTTGATGCCCGCTCTGACATCGCGACAGATCGTACTCCCGTCAGCACGAGCACCGCGCCAAGGATCAACGTTGGGGTGACGGCTTCGTCGAGTATCAACCACCCCAACACGATCGCCAGCACGGGCGTGACGAAGGTGATGGTCGCGACGGTCGTGCCCTCCATGTGCTTGAGGAGCCAATAGTAACCGAAAAAAGCGATGGCCGACCCGAAGATCGCCAGATACGCCGTCGCGAGAAGGCTGGCGGTCGTCCAATGCGCTTGGAGTGGTTGCTCGACAACCATCGCCGCTGCCGTCAAAGCGATTGCGCCGCCAAGTAGTTGACACGTCGTCAGCGCGAGCGTGTTGCGGTGGCTGTGGTCGCGCTTGATGTGGACGATGCTGAAGCCGCAAGCGACGGTGGCGAGGAGCACGGCGATGACCGCGACGGCCGCGGTTGTGGATGCAACCGCGAGTTGGTCCAGAAAGACGACCGCGACGCCCAACATGCCGCAAATGAGGCCGAAGACCTTCCCCGCCCGCCACCGTTCTCCGCCCGCCACTCGAGCGCTGACGATGGCCACCGAGAACGGAAACGCCGCGAACAACACGGAGGTCATTCCCGAGGAAAGGTGAACCTCCGCGCAATAGACGGCTGCGTAGGAGAATCCGATCTGGATCACACCCCAGCCGACGATGGCCAGTTGGGTACGTCGATCGGGTAGCTTGACTCGCCTCACCACGCACACGCCCAGCAAGACGATCACCGCCAACCAGAACCGAGCCGCAGCCGCCGTGAGTGGCGGAACGTCGTCAATGGCGAACTTGATCGCAAGCCACGTCGAGCTCCAGATGAGGCAAAGCGCTATGTAAACAGTCGGTACCATCAAATGTTGCTTCCCGGCTTCCGGCTGCTCCAGGGTTGGAGGCCTGTCGTCAGTATAGCGGCCCGACGTGGTCCCGGCACGTCGGCTCGCTCGCCGGAGGGCCATCGGCCGTAGCGATGCCGAAACGGCCCTTGCAAGCGTCACCGCGACAAAGGTGCCGGTAGACCTCCCGGTTGGGGCGGTGTATTCGCCAATTCGAGTACTTCGTCGTGCGGTTGACGTTTAAGGTTGTCCGAACCATAATACGGGATTGGCGCTCCGTGCTGGGGCGTTTTGGGTATCGGTACAGGTGCATTGTGACCGTTTTGTTGTCAGCCATGTTAACTGCGGGAGTGGGGGTTGCCCCCGAACCGAGCATCGCCACCAAGGCGTGGCAGGTGGACATGGTATTCCATGATCCGCAGCGCATCACGCTTCGTCTTCCGGGGGACGATCACGACACGACATTTTGGTATGTCCTTTATACCGTCACGAACGATACCGACCGTGACGTGCCATTCTACCCGACGTTCGATCTGGTCACGGACAAACTTCAAGTGATCGAGGGGGGATCGCACATCAGTCCCACCGTCTACCGCGCCATCAAAGCGAGGTATGCCAAGGCTTATCCGTTCTTCGTGTACCCGTCCGAGATGTACGGGCCGCTGTTGCAGGGGTCTGACAACGCCAAGACTTCGTGCGTAGCGTTCGTGCCTCCCGATCCAAGTGTGAACCACTTCGTGCTGTACGTCGGCGGGCTATCCGGCGAGATCGTCAAGACACGAAACCACGATTTCGACACATCCGCGGGTGAATCGATGCAGAACCCGCGGTTCTTTACGTTGCGAAAGACATTGGCCATCAGCTACGACGTTCCGGGAGACGAGAAGACGCGTCTTCAAACTCCACCCGTCCGTGGCTCGCTCGAATGGGTCATGCGATAACTCTAGCGGTGCGAGCGCTGCACCACCCGGAACACAGGAGATTGCTTCAATGGCACATAAAAAAGGGCAAGGATCAACTCGGAACGGTCGCGACAGCAACCCGCAGTTTCGAGGCGTGAAACGTTATGCAGGGCAAACGGTGACAACGGGTACGATTCTGGTACGCCAGTGCGGCACGCCCTTCTTGCCGGGCAAGCACGTCGGGCGTGGTCGAGATGACACCCTGTTTGCGCTTCAGGACGGCATTGTGTCGTTTCAGGGACGTCGAATTCACGTCCTTGCTGCAGAGTAAATCGCCTCGCGGCCGTTCGCGGACATCATCGGCTGATGCTTGCGCGGTCGTCGACAGAGCGTCCAATTCGCCTTGACGGGTTTTGGGTTTGCCGGAGCAAGACAGCGTCGTTCGCGCGTCGGCGACGGGGCTGGTGTACGACCGCGGACCCCGCGGCGACCACTGACGTCGGGTATTCACTTCGTGTCGCATGTTTGTCGATCAATCTGAAATCTACGTTCAGGCTGGGCGCGGTGGCCACGGTTGCGTGAGCTTCCTCCGGGAGCGCTTTCGCGCCAAGGGTGGCCCCGACGGCGGCAAGGGTGGTCACGGCGGGTCGGTTTATGCCGAAGCGACGCCGGGTGTTGATACTCTGCTGGACTTCTCTTCTCAACATCATTGGATCGCCGACAACGGTCGGCCGGGGGAGGGTTCGGAGTGCACCGGGCGGGACGGCAAGGACGTTGTTCTGAAGCTTCCTGCCGGGACGTTGATCTACGATCGTGACACGGGTGTTTTGCTCAAAGATTTAAGCGAGTTCGGTGAGAGGGTGTGCTTGGCGGCGGGAGGTGAAGGCGGGCGAGGCAACAAGGCGTTCGCCACACCGACGCATCAGACACCGCGAGAGGCAGAGGACGGTTCACTGGGCGAAGAGCGGTGGCTGCGGCTGGAGTTGAAGCTCATCGCCGACGTTGGCCTAGTGGGGTTGCCCAATGCCGGCAAGAGTACATTGCTTGCGTGTCTTTCGAAGGCTAGACCCAAGATCGCCGCGTATCCGTTCACGACGTTGAGACCCCAACTTGGGATCGCGGAGCTTTCGGGTTTTCGCAGAATGGTGCTGGCTGACATCCCCGGATTGGTGGAAGGAGCCCACCAGGGGGCGGGTTTGGGCGACGAGTTTCTGCGACACATCGAGCGGACGCGTGTGATTGTTCACCTTGTTGATATCGTTCCGGTGGATGGTGCGCCGGCGCCCATTGAAGCCTATCGAACGATTCGTGGGGAGCTCGCGCAGTTTAGCGAGGCGCTTGCCGGAAAGCCGGAGCTGATCGTCGCGAACAAAATGGACTTGTCCGATGCGGACGAGATGCTCGAGGCGTTTCGAAGTCACGTGAGCTCGCCGGTTGTTGCGGTGAGTGCTGTTGCCCGGCGGGGATTGACCGGCCTGTGTGAGGAGATGTGGCGATTGGTTGGTGCGAACAAGCCCAGACAAGACTTAGCGCTGCCGGACGAGCCCGTCCCACTGCCACCCCATTTGAGAGATCTTTCGTGATTTCATCGTCGGATTCATCGCCGGAAGTACCGCTGAGTGATATCAAAGCGTCGCCGGTGGTCGTTGTGGACATCGGCAATTCTTCGATTGCGGTGGCTATCTCTGCAGATGGCAGCGTGTCTGACCGGCGGGATTTTGAGCGTGACGACATCGCTGGTGTCGGGGCGTCGATCCTGGGGCGCGTGCCAATCGGTGAGGGTGGGCAGCTGGGTTCGGTGGTTGTCGCGTCGGTCGTGCCCGATGCGTGCAGAAAGCTGGTCGACTGGGTCGATGCCAAGATGAACATCGAGGCGCTCGTCGTCGGTGAGCAGATCAAGCTACCGATAGAGATCAAGCTCTCCCAGCCGCAGAAGATCGGGGTCGATCGGATCTGTGCCACCGCCGCCGCGTTTGACCGCCGAGGCGAGCCATGCGTCGTGGTGGATTTCGGGACGGCGGTGACGATCGATCTTGTTGACGGCGATGGCGTGTTCGCGGGCGGTGCGATCATGCCGGGTTGTGAACTACAAGCGCGAGCGCTGCACGAGCACACCGCCCAACTGCCGCTGATCACGCCGGAACATCCGAAACATGCCCCCGGGCGTGACACGGTTGAAGCCATGCAAGTCGGGATTCACTACGGGATCGCAGGCGCGGTGCGCGGGGTTGTAGAAGCATACGCGACGGAATTGGGCTATTGGCCTTGCGTCATCGCAACCGGCGGCGATTCAGCATCCGTTGCCGATTCGTGTGGCATCATCGACGTCGTCGTGCCCGACCTTTGTCTGATGGGCATTGGGTTGGCCTATCGTCGGTGGCTGCACGGGGCGGCTATCTTGTGACCGACTCTGATCGTAGCTTTTCGATTCAACTACTCACTCCCAATACCGCCGGCGCTGTCGCAGTGATTCGCGTGGCGGGCGGTGGCGCGCTGTCAGCGGTGTCGCAATGTTTTCAGCCTCGAGGGGCAGGCGGTCTTGAACACGTCGACGAGCAGCAGCTTCTGTTCGGCCGATTCGTTGACGAGGACGACGAGATTGACGAAGGCTTGGTGGCGGCGAGACGTGGGCGGTCCGGTGGGTGTGTGATCGACCTGTGCGTTCACGGGGGGGTGAAGATTGTTGAGCGACTGTCGGAAACCTTGCAGCGACTGGGCGGCCAATGTCGGCTGGACGATTGCTGCGCCGGTGGTGACGCATCATTGATCGAGATCGAGGCGATTGAAGCTCTCTCGCGTGCCAAGACGCGTCGGGTCGTCCGGTTTCTTGCCCGCCAACGCAAGGCGCTGCCGCGTGCGCTGCGTTCCATTGCTCGAGACTCTGTGGATCGACGCGGAGATGTACGACAGCGCCTCGACGAGCTTCTATTGACGTGGGAGTCGGCAAGGCGTTTGGTGGAAGGGATTCACGTTGCGATCGTCGGCCCGGTCAACGCGGGCAAATCGACGCTCGCCAACGCGCTCGTGGGAGGCAGCCAGAGTCTTGTGTCCGCCCAGCCAGGGACCACCCGGGATTGGGTCGATCGCGAATCAGCGATCTACGGTGTGCCGGTCATGGTTGTCGATACAGCCGGCGTGCGCGATGCGCGTGATGAATTGGAACGCGAGGCGATTTCGCGCGGCATGAAGCGAGCGGCGGACGCGGATGTTCAGATCATCGTTCTCGATGCATCGGTAGCGTTTCCACAGGAATTCTGGGAGCGGTGGATTCCATCGGCGAGTCGGGCGCGCGTGATGGTGGCGATCAACAAGGTCGACCTTCAACCGGTGTGGTCGACTTTTCCGAACCCCGCCGACTTGGTGACGGTTCGGACGTCCGGGCTGAACGACATCGGGATTGCCGAGTTGGGTGAAGGAATCATGCGGGTGCTTTCGCTCGACGCTGCGGAATCGGACGGTCCGGCATTGTTCACTCGTCGTCAGTTCGACTGGATATCGGGCTTGCGGTCGGGGGATATTCTGAAATGTTCAGGGGAAATGATCCTCGAAGGGATTTGACCATCAATTGAGGGGCAGGCTGATCTCGCCAAGGCTATGATCCGACAGGAGTAAGCGCAACAGCAGCTTTCTACCGCAGCGGGGCGGACAAGTTTGATGGTTGACCGGGGCTTGTCACGCCGTACATTAACGGGTTCACGGCATGTCGTCGTACACGTTTGGTTGAAACCGCTGCGCACGTTCTTGGTCGATTGAGAGTTTCGATGGCCGGTGAAGATGAAACACAGCTAGGTCGCAAGCTCATCGAGAACCGGCTCGTTACGGCGGAGGAGTTGGCGATCTGTGTTGCGCGGCGGCAGGAGTTGTGCGCCAACGGTACGGATGCGTCCCTGCTCGATGTTCTCATCGAGGAAGGGTACGTGACACGGTCCCAGCTCTCGCGCATGAATCGATCGATCGACGACGATTCCATGTATCGCCCGGCCCAGCAAATCCCGGGCTTCCAAATCATGAGCAAGCTAGGCCAAGGGGCGATGGCCACGGTGTACAAAGCGCGGCAGCTCAGTCTCGACCGCATCGTCGCGATCAAGGTGTTGCCGAAGCGACTTAGCGAGAACCAGGAATTCGTCGATCGGTTCTATCGTGAAGGGCGAGCGGCGGCCAAATTGAACCACCCCAACATCGTTCAGGCGATCGATGTCGGCGACTCGGGCGGGTATCACTATTTTGTGATGGAGTTCGTCGATGGTCAGACCATCTACGATCTTCTCCAGACCGACGGCGCGATGGAGGAAGTTAAGGCCGCCAAGATCGTCCTTGAGACCGCCAGGGCGCTCGAGCACGCCCACGCCCGTGGCTTCATACACCGCGACGTCAAGCCCAAGAACATCATGATGAGCAACGACGGAAACGTGAAGCTGGCTGACATGGGTCTGGCACGCGAGGTCAGCGACTATGAAACCGCCCAATCCGAAGCGGGTCGGGCGTACGGCACGCCGTATTACATCAGCCCCGAGCAAATTCGTGGCGAAATCAACATCGATTTTCGGGCTGACATATATTCATTGGGGGCGACCTTCTACCACATGGTCATCGGAAAGGTTCCTTTTGAAGGTGCGACTCCGTCGGCCGTCATGCACAAGCATTTGAAAGAGGAATTGATCCCCGCAGATCACGTCAACCCTTCGCTCTCGTCGGGGATGGGCGAAATCATCGAAGTCATGATGTCCAAGCAGCGCGACGAGCGCTACGCGTCGACGCGCGACCTCATCGCGGACCTCGAATCAGTCGTCAACGGAGGCCCGCCGCTACAGGCCAGGAAGAAGTATGACCGCGCGGTTCTCGAAGAGCTGGCAAGCGGTGGTGAAACCGTTTCCAACGCAACGCCCGAGGACCTCGACCCCAGCATCGGCCGAAAACAGCAGGAAGCGCGCGAGCAACTGACTGTTTTCGTTCTCGCTTTGTTCCTGGTCATGTCGCTCCTGCTCAACCTCGCTCAGTGGCTTGTGTTTTCCTGAGCGCGTCGCGCATCTCTCTCGACAATTGAGTTGCTGTTCGTAGCGCACGCCGTCTCGGCGAGATCGGTGATCGCCGAACACGCTGCCCAGACGGAGGATTGCTCATGCTGGGCGGCGGGAAGATGATTGGCCGCTACTCGGGAGCGAGAACCTTGCCCCATTTCTGGACGGTCGCTCGCCAATTCTCAGTGGTCCCGAAATCGTCCAACTCAGGGAATTCGATGTCGAGCAACGTGGTGTTCTCTACCAGCGTCTCCCCGAAGCCGAGATAGTGGTGGCAGAGGTACTTGATCGAGTCCCCGACTTGTTTCTCGGTACCGTCCTCACCAATCTCCACGTACCAGAACTCGACGTAGATGTAATCCACGTACCACCCGTGCTTCTCGGTGATGGTGAATGTCAGTACGCTACGAGGCCCTTCCTTGGACAGCTCCACGTCGACGTTAATGTCGGGCGGAGCGTCGGGGGTGACTCCCTTAACGTTGGGATCGAAGTATCCAGGCTTCTGATTCGAGTCTTCGGGTGGGTTTTCCGCTTTCTTCTGCAGATCGTCGTACGTTTTGGCGGCTTCCTGCTTTTGCCATACTACCGCGCCGAGGACGATGAGAACCAGCACCACGATCACCCGCAACTTCATATCATGTCTCTTTTCTTAACTGGTGAGAGCAGCCTCACACTGCTTTACGGCAAGCAGGTCAG
>CAYQFV010000049.1:11992-23357 GCA_964416845.1 uncultured Phycisphaeraceae bacterium
GTTTCTTCCGATTGGGCGTTTTGGGTTGGGGCGTATATAATGCCAACGGGAATCCAGGATCGATGGAGCAACGACATGCTGTTTCAGCCGCCACTGCCTGCCGAATACGCCGAACTCACGCGGTCCGGTCTTGAGCAGCGCATTCGTCAGCGCAAGGTTGAGTTGGGGTCGCGGCTGGTCATTCTGGGGCATCATTACCAGGAAGACGACGTCGTTCAATTCGCCGATTTCACGGGCGACAGTCTCAAGTTGTCGCAGATTGCAGCCGAACAGCGCGGTGCGGAGTTCGTTGTCTTTTGCGGCGTGCACTTCATGGCGGAATCGGCGGACATCCTCACTGACGATTCGGTTACCATTGTTCTTCCCGATCTGTCAGCCGGATGCAGCATGGCAGATATGGCGGACATCGATCAGCTTGAAGACGCGTGGGCGGCGCTAACGGGCTCGATCGACTCGACCATTGTGCCCATCACGTACGTCAATTCCGCTGCGGATATCAAGGCCTTCTGCGGTCGCCATGGTGGTGCGTGTTGCACCAGTAGCAACGCGAAATTCATCCTCGAATGGGCGTTCGAACGGGGCGACAAGGTGATCTTCCTCCCGGATCAGCACTTGGGACGAAACACCGCGTACGCGCTGGGGTGTCCGCTCGAGGAGATGGCCCTTTACGACCCGGCCAAGCCCAACGGCGGCCTGTCGTCGGAGCAAATGAACCGAACCAGGGTGTTCCTCTGGAAAGGCCACTGCAGCGTGCACGCGTTATTCACTCCCGACGATTGCGATCGGATTCGTCGCGCCGACGCAGATTTCAACGTTCTCGTTCATCCGGAGTGCTCTTGGGAGGTGGTTCAAAAGGCCGATCTCGTCGGCAGCACAGAGTACATCATCAAAGCGATTCGCGACGCTCCCCCGGGGTCCAAGTGGGCGGTCGGAACCGAGATACACCTCGTCAATCGGTTGGCTGATACGTACTCCGACCGTACCGTACGATCACTTGCCGACGTTCAGTGCCTCTGCACGACGATGTATCGCATCGACATGCGGCATTTGCTGTTCGTTCTCGATCAGCTCGCGAGCGGAACCGTCGTCAACCGGATTCGTGTTGACGCGACAATCAGGCGGGACGCTCTTGTGGCGCTTGACCGCATGCTCGCGACCACGTCACCCCGCCCGTTGGCTGCGGACTAGACCGATTGTCGGCCGCACAGTCTTCGTAGTGAGCGATGCAGCAAGGTATCGACCGAATCATCATCACCGAAGAGCAACTCGCCGGACGGGTGTCGCAACTCGCCGGGGAGATCACAGATCGATACCGTGATCAGGATCAGCCGGTCGTGCTCGTGCCCATCCTCAACGGTGCGATCGTTTTTCTGGCGGATTTGATGCGTGCTCTGCCGATAAAGACGAAACTGGGGTTTATGGCCGTGTCGAGCTACCCCGGCCGCTCGGTTGAATCGCGTGGGGCGGTGCTGCGGACTTGTCTGGATGACAGCGTGCGTCTGGCTGGTCAGCACGTGCTGATTGTGGACGACATTCTCGACTCAGGCGGTACGCTGAAACTTGTGCAGTGCGAGATAGCAGCCCAGAAACCCCGATCGATGGAAACGGTGGTGTTGCTTCGCAAGCCAAACCAAAGTACGGATATACTGGTTCGCTACGTCGGATTCGACATTCAAGATGCGTTTGTCGTCGGATATGGTCTCGATTATAATGGCCAATATCGAAATCTGCCGTACATCGCCGTTCTCAAGCCTGAACGGTACGTTTGAGTTTCAAGCTGGAATGCGGACTTTCCCATGGCGTCCCTGACCCCCAACCCGACCACGCAATGTTTGGCCATTGCCACCCGTGCCCGTCGCGCCTCGTTCGGATCGCGACGGGGCGTGTTTCATCGCGCCGCGGTCGTCACCACGGCTCCGAACGATGTCGTCGTTGACGCGACCAAGGCTGAAGTGGCGCTGCTGCCCAGAGACCTCATCGGCGGCGACGAAACCATCATTCTGGCGATCAAACCGTCGCTCTGGTTCGCGGTCTTCGATTCGGCCAACTGGATCGCCGCCACGCTGATGATCATCGTTTGTTCAACGTGGATCAGCCGCCTATTGCCGGGAGTTTCCGAGCCGCAACTTCTCTCGGTCGTGCTGGCCGCTCTGGGCGTACGAATCGGTGTTGCTCTGTTGCGTTGGGTTTCTCGTTTTTATGTTCTGACGAACCGGCGGGTGATGTGCATCCGCGGCGTTCTCAAGCCTGACGTATTCGAGTGTCCGCTCGTCAACATTCGCAGCACTTCGATCACGGTAAGCTTTCACGAGTCGTTTCCGTTGCTCGGAACGCTCAGTTTTGTGATTTCCGAATTGCCCGTTCGAAACGCGGCATGGCGGAACATCGCCCATCCCAACGACGTCCACGCCGAAGTCGAAAAGGCCATCCGCCGCGCTCTCGACTGCCAGCCACACCTTTAATACGCCCAACGGGACGCTCGAAACTCCGTTCTGTCCCCCAAGTTCGTTCGTTATGGGACGCGATCCAGCGTTCAGTACGGAAGGCTTGCCGACGCGTGCGAAGACCGAGCGGCCTGTCAGCCGATAACGGTGTGGAGGGCGACGACACACTGGGAGTCAAAGTGTTGGGGCAAATCTTGGCCAAGACCATCGAACTCGACGTCGATGCCGCGGAGCAGGCCGTCGGCGTTCGGCCTGAGACGGCGATCCGACTCATGCAGCTTGCTGCGGACGAGACCGCTTCGCCCGCACAGTTGCAGGAGGTCATCGACGCTGATCCCAGCATGACGATGCGAACGCTCAAGCTCGCGAACTCCGCGTACTACGGGATGGCCACCAGGATTTCACGCGTCGATCGTGCGATCACCATGCTTGGGATGGCCACCATCGCCAAACTTGCCTCGTCCACTTCGATGCAGTCTGCCTTCGCGGGGATCAAGATTGTCGCACCGGGCATAACGCCCGACACGCCTTGGCGGTACAGCGTTTCGGTAGCGTTCGCGACCGAAATCATCGTGTCGCAATGTCCGACATCATCATCCGTCGGTGCTCGAAAACTTTCGGCCGAGGCGTTCGTGACCGGTTTGATTCACGACATCGGCACGCTCGTCCAAGCCAAACTCCACACGCAACCGTTTGCCGAGGCGGTCAACGCGTCGCTCAAGACCGGTCTGCCTTTGGTCAAGATGGAGCGTCGCCACGTCGGCATCGATCACGCTGAGATAGGCCACAAGCTTGCCACCCGCTGGGCGTTGCCGCCGACCTTGATCGATGGCATTGCGTTTCACCACGAGCCCATGTCGGCTGAACCGGCCAACCGCTCGCTGGCCTGCGTCGTCCATCTGGGGGCCCACTTGACGCGCCGCGCGGGCGTTCGATCGTTCGATGGCGATACGGACACGCCTTTTCTTGAAGACGCGATGCGTCACCTGCGCATCGATCCCCTCCGCCTCGACAAGCTGGTCAGCAAGATCTCCGGCAGACTCAAGTCCACTGCGATCTAGTGCCGTTTCAAATAAGGTCCGTCGGCATCTGGGTGCCATGCCCAAGCCGAAGGCGCGGGCATGCCTCCTCGTGTTGGTCGCATGGCCGCGCTGCGCTTGGCCATGGCACCCAAGTGTCGCGCCTGCAGCAAAGTCGAAAGACCTTTCTGGAGACGGCACTAGCAGGAGGACCATTGCGCTACGGTGTCTCGCGGATCGGTTCTTCCTCGGCGCTCTGCCAAGTTGGATGTTACGCCACGATCGAGAGTGATCCGGAAGCAATCGATGCGTGGACCCGTCAGACGAGGATGAACTGGACGGCATCTGGAAGGCGTGGAAAAGATACTCAGGTTATCCATCGGGAACCGTCACCACAGGAGTCTGCCGCCTCGCGGTTCCTTGTGTACAAAAAGAAAGGGCGGCCATTGCCGGCCGCCCTGTTGCAGGGTGCTTTCGTTAGCTGGGGAGCGAGTCGTCCCCGTGGGGTCTAGTAGCGATCGCGTCGACCGCCGCCGCCGCCATAGCCGCCGCCACCACCGCCACCGCCACGGCCGCCACCGTAACCGCCACGACCGCCGCCGGTGCGCGGGGCACGTGGTTTTGCTTCGTTCACCGTCAGCACGCGACCAGCGTGCTCCTGCTCGTTCAATGCTGCGATGGCCGCTTGCGCCTCCGCTTCGGAGCCCATCTCGACGAATCCGAACCCCTTGCTTTGCCCTGTCGAACGGTCAGTGATGACTTCCGCGCTTTCAACAGTTCCGTGCGATGACAGCAGTGTCTCCAAATCCGAACTGCTGACATCAAAGCCGAGGTTCCCAATATACAGTTTTTTGCCCATCGCAATCTCCCGTCGACGGCATGTTCGACCCGCGTTTTTCTTTTCAGGGTCGTGTTTGAAAGCGGCCGACGATTCGGCCTCGAAGGTAGGTGGACGATTCCGGTCGCGCCATCCGCGTTTGCGTGAGCAAGATGAGGGGCGTGCCTCGTTCGACGAACCAACTGCAAAGGATCGTACCGACATCACCCCGTGAGTCAACACCGGGCGGCTGGCCCTTGGGAACTCGACGGTTTGAATTGAGGTTTCCCACAGGCTGTCCGGATCAACCGAAGGCTTGGGGATTGCAATTCCCGCTCCGCCACGGCAAACTGCCGAGTGACGCGTGCCGTCTTTCCGTACGGTCGGCTCGCGGAGACATAGTCTTGGTTGTCACAAGCGAGCAAAATCCATGTTGATTATTCTCCGGGCGGTCTTCATGCTCGCGTTGGGCGTGGTCGCGATCACGTTCATCGTCGGGGGGCAGGCGCAGGCGGGTGGGCTCGGATGGTTCACGACCAACGCCGATCTCCTGCTGATCGGTTGCCTCGGCATTGCGCTGGTCGTGATCGCCATCGACATTTTCATTCCGCAAAAATCCCTTAAGGCGATTTCCGGCGTATTCTTCGGCTTGGTGGTCGGCATGGTCATCGCGTTCGGGCTGTCGCTCATTGTCGATCTCGCGGTTGATTCGCTTACCAAGACCTTTCCCCAATTGCGTCGCCCCGTGTTTGCCGATGTCCCGGTCGAAAACACGACCATCGAATTCGACGAAAATCGTCGGGAGCGGCAGGTCACGAACATTACGATGAAACGGCAGCAAATCGGCTACAGCGATCACCCGTTCGTCAGTACCGTCAAGCTGATGATCGGCGTGATATGCTGCTACCTGACGGTCAGCTTCGTTTTTCAGACCAAGGACGATGTTCGATTCGTCGTCCCGTATGTCGAGTTCTCTCGCCAGACCAAAGGAAACCGACCGCTACTACTCGATACGTCCGTCATCATCGACGGCCGCATCGTCGATATCGCCGAGACGAGGGTGTTCGAATCCGAATTCATCGTCCCGAAATTCGTCTTGAGCGAGTTGCAGGCCATCGCCGACAGCGCTGACAAGTTGAAACGCAATCGCGGGCGACGCGGTCTTGATGTGTTGAACAAGCTCCAAGCCAGCAAGGCGGTCGATATTCAAATCACCGACGCACCACCAGAACCCGGCGGCCCGACGACCGTGGACGAGCGACTTGTCGACCTCGCCCAGAAACTCAACGGTCGTGTCGTGACCAACGATTACAATCTCAACCAGGTTGCGCAGTTTCGCGGCGTTGACGTCATCAACATCAACGACCTTGCCAACGCGCTCAAGCCCGTCTTTCTTCCCGGAGAGCGATTCCGCGTCAAGATCATCAAGGCGGGCGAAGACGCCGGTCAGGGTATCGGATATCTCGAAGACGGGACGATGGTTGTTGTCAACGGAGGGCGCGAACACATCGGTCGAACCATCGATGTCGACGTCACCAGCTCGCTCCAAACGTCCGCCGGCCGGATGATCTTCGGGCGGGCGGACGGCGTACCGATTGCCGATTCGCATCGCCCACGCCCCGCCCCACGCCACAAGTCGTAACGTCGCCTTCGAGCGCGTCACGCGGCGGTTGCCGTCGTTGAATCCATTCGGCGAGCGCCACGATCGTACCCGACGCGGTCGGCCGGCGACGGAACGGATCGCGCACCACTGCGGGTCGACCTGTCCGGAATCCGCCGCCGCTGATGATTCCCGTCGACCTTGAATCATCTTGCCAGACCGCCGGCGGCGATGTTTAATGTGGGCGGTGGCGGAAAAACACCGCGATGTGTATCGAAACTGTTAATCCGTGTGTGAGTCGAAGGCTTCAGGAATGGCTACGTCAAAGGTTGCGGTAATCATAGCGGCTGCTGGGAAGGGCGAACGTTTCGGCGGCGACGGCAATAAGACGTTCGCGAAGCTGGGCGGGCGCCCGGTGTTCTTACGCACGATCGAGCATTTCATCAACCGAGACGACGTTTGTCAGACCATCTTCGTCGCCAACCCCTCCGACATGGACGAACTGACATCCAAGTACGAAGCGAATCTGGCGTTTATGGGTGTGTCGCTGACCAAAGGCGGAGCAACCCGGTTGGACTCGGTTGCAGCCGGTCTGAAGCTCGTCAGCGAAGAGGCTGACTTCGTTGCGGTGCACGATGCGGTCCGGCCGTGCGTCACGACGGCCATGATCGACGCGGTTTTTGAGGAGGCCTCCAAATCCGGGGCAGCCATTCTCGCCGCGCCGGTGACGGGTACGTTGAAGCGCGCGAGCGAGGCGAGCGTTATTGAAGAGACCGTTTCGCGAGCGAACCTGTTCGAAGCACAAACGCCCCAAGTTTTTCGCAAGTCATTGCTCCTCGATATTCACCAGAATCTGCCAAGCGACGACGTGGAGATCACCGACGACGCCCAACTTTGTGAGCTCGCAGGTCATCCCGTAGCCATCGTCCGATCCGATCGGACCAATCTGAAGATCACGACCCGCTCGGACATCACGCTCGCAAACGCAATCCTCAAAACCAGACCCAGCGACAAACCGACTAGGCAACTCGGTGCGTTCGAAGAGGCCCAGTGGTAGCCCGATGTTTGAGGGCGTAAGCCTTTCCGGCGCAAGCGTTTCGATGAAGCCTGCCCACGCTCGCGGTTGACGCGATCGTCCAACAGGGTTCGTAGTCGGTTCGACCTGCGAACTGCGCGTCCAAGACCGGGGGCGGGGGCTTGCGAAGTTCGTCTGTGTCGCACTCGGGGCTTGCTGCCGAGGTCGTGCGGGTCGCAGCTTGACGCTGGGAAGCGCACGATGTTAAATCGTGCGGAGCACGGCGTGCGATTCGAATTCTACCTACGAGGAGATGGCCAATGTGGGGCAAAGTAGCGACAGCGGCACTCCTGATGAGTGTGGCAGGGGGGTGCAATACCGACGGACTCTGGCAACCGCGACAGAACGTCAAAGGTCCCGTCACCAGCATCGATCATCCTGACGGCGTCGACGTGCCTGACATTCAGATCGCCGACGCGAAGGAAGTCGACCTTGTCGAGGACGTGCTTCTGCATCGCGCCATGTATCACCGCTCCATCAAGGCGCTGCACGAATACTACCGACAGCACGGCTTTGAATCGAAACGAGTCTGGGCCGCCCGAGAACTGGCCGAGGCCGACCGCATCACGCCCTTTCGCTACATCCTCGCCGCCGAGATTCCTTCCGACGCCCTCGTGCCCCGAGATTCAATCGCGGAAGCGGACGCCCTGTACGATCGCGGGCGGGCATTGATGGGCGAGGGCGGAGAAGGCGTGCCGATGTTCTTCCGGGCGAGCAAGATGCGCGAAGCGCTGGCCGTCTTTCGGGAACTGATCGAGACCTACCCGAGCAGCGACAAGATCGACGACGCGGCGTTCTACAGCGGTGAAATCCACAAGGAGTATTTTCGGGGCGAAGAGCCCATCGCCGTCAAGTGGTACGAGCGAGCGTTCACCTGGAATCCGCAAACCGAACACCCGGCCCGTTTTCAGGCTGCCGTTGTCTACGATTTCCGACTTCACGATCGCGACCGGGCGCTCGAGCTCTATCACGACGTCATTGCCCGCGACACGAGCGACCCATCCAACGTGCGCTTCGCCGTGCGGCGGATCGAGCAGCTGACCAGCGATGACTCGCCTGCGAACGCGAACCCGGCGCGGACCGTCGACTCGTCAGCCACTCCTGCTGCGACGGACGTTTCCCGTACAGAAGACCCGGTGGGAGGCTCCTAGCTCCGCCAGCGCGATCGCCGAGCGCAGGGCGACGCGGTTACACCGCTCTGCGATTCGCCGCTGAGGCCCGAACCCTGACCTCGTTATGTATCCGACATGCCCTGCTCGGGGGTTGATACGCGTAGGCTACGAAGACCATGGACCACCCGTCTGCCGTTTCACGATTGCCAGTCACTAGTCGCCGGCCAGCCATATGAGTCGCTTCCTCGCGTCGCTCGCTATCGCTGATCTCATCCTCGTCGTGGGGACCGCCACGCTCGGTACGCTCGTTCAGGGTGACCGCTTGTACGCTGAACATCTCATCGCGGCGGTGCTCACCGCCATTCTGACCATTCTCATCCACGCAATCGTGTTGACCTACTTCAGCGCTACCGGTCGCATGATGAGTCAGGCGATCTTCATCGGACGATTGGATCGTGCGCCGATTGAGCGCATCGCGAAGACCAAGGCGGGTACCATTCGGTGGATCGCCGTCGGTTGGCTTTCTCTGTGTATTGTGATCGCGTTTGGGGCGCTCAGTGCTCGGACCCATGCGTGGCATGCTTGGCATTTCGCAGCCGCCGCTATGGCGCTGATGGCCAACGCCGCCGCCTTCTATGCCCACTACAACGCCGTTTGCGAGAATGCCAGTCTCATGCGAACCGTGCTCTCGGAATACGAAGCTTCCAAGGCTGGCGAATCCCCGCACGTCGCCCCTGCTCTCGGCGAGTAGTGCCTTTCGATTGTGTTTTGGCGTGACGAACCGTGCCACGATCGCAACGCCCGACGAGCAAGCCAGGCTCCGCACGCGAACGGTGCGTATGGTCAAAATGTGCCACATTGGGCGATTGAAGCGAATGCACGAATCGTGCGACGCGAGAAACTGTCCCGCCGATGTTGCTCGACGAAGTGATGTAGTCAACACTATCGCTCCGGTGCGACGCGCCGAGCGTCGGTAGAACGAGAAAGTTCCCCGCGACGGAGGTAAACGATGGGACGACGAATTGACTGGTACTATCATCGCAAGGGGTGAACATCGTGCGACAGGTCGCAAGGGTTCCTTGCGCAGTATGGGATCACAGTTCACGAACAAGTTGATGCCAGAAAAGAGCGCATCGGCGAACAAGCGGCGCTCGCACTCGCCGGTCAGGCCGATCGAGTTCTGGTGGCCAAGGGAGCGAAGGTCGTCCGCTTCGACGCACAGCAGTCCAGCCGCGACAGCGCATTGATCTTGAAGCACGTCACGGGACCGACGGGCAACCTGCGGGCTCCCACGATACGTTGCGGCGACACATTGGTGGTCGGATTCAACGCGGACCTGTACGACGAAGTCTTGAATGGTGCGTGACAAGCACCACCCTTGGTTCCGACTCGTTTAAGATTTGTATCACCCGTGCCGACAACATTTTACGCAATAGGGTGGGCTTCCGCTCGTTATGGTTCATAATGGCCATAGAGGTGCGCCCCGCGGACGGGGGCGGATCACCTGGAGTGCGAGATTGGATGTCGCAATGGGCACGTCGATCCAACAGACAACGAGCCGGCGCATCGCCGGGTTCACGCTGATCGAGTTGCTGGTCGTGATCTCGATCGTCGCGTTGCTCGTGTCGATCATCCTGCCATCGCTGCGATCTGTCAGGCGGCAGGCGAAGCAGACGGTTTGCGGGACAAATCTCAGGCAAATCGGCGTGGCGATGATCGGCTACATCGGCCAAAACGGAGACCGGTTTCCGATTGCGTCGCGCATGCCTTCGGTCGGCGCCTTTCCGTTGACGACGCCCGAGCCGCTCTACATCGCTGATGTTCTGGGCGACTACTTGTCGAAAGACGATCGCGTGTTTCGCTGCCCGGACGACCGGCGGGGACGTTTCAACCGTCCGCAGCCTTTGACCCAACGGAGCTACTTCGAATCCGAACGTTCCAGTTATGAATACAGGGTTCGTCTCGCAGGCCAGACGATGGACGAGACCGCTAACCGATTCGAGCGATTCTTGGGAGAACCCACTCCGGTCAACACCATCTGGTACTTCCGTGATTTCAACAACTTTCATGGTGAAGCGGGCAAAGCTCGCGCTCGCAACTATCTGTACGTTGATGGCCATGTCTCTGATTTTGAAAAATTCTGACGCGGATTCCGAGACGCGTCTCGGGATCGCGTCTGGAGGCCTGATTGTCTGGGGCGTGGATGCAACATTGGCGACCGGGGCAGGCCGGCCGGAGATGGATCATCCAAGAATTGAACCGACCTGTTGGAGCGGGGTGCACGGCAGTCTTCAGGAGTTATGACAATGCGTGGATTAGAATCGCGAAATCGGGTAGTGATGTGGTGCGTCATTAGCGGTGTGGTCGTTTTCGGCGGGGCAGTGTGGGCTGTTGTCGGCCGGACTGCCGACGATTCGGACAATCCGCTCCATCTTCCCGACGAACTGACTACGGCGGCGTTGAAAAAGAAAGCTGCGGAAGATCCAGCTGCCGTCGGTCGGACCATCATGAACACTTTTGATCGTGACGATTTGTCGGACGAACAGCGCCGGGCGGTTCGGCGTTCGGTGCGAGAGGTGTTCATGTCGCAGATCGACAAACGCGTAGACGAGTACTTCGCCGCGTCAGAGGACGAAAAGCTGGCTGTGCTGGATCGGCAGATCGACGAATGGCAGGTCCAATCCGCGAAGATGCGCGAGATGTGGGCCGAGCGCCGCCGGCAGCGCGAAGCGCGGCGTAAGGAGAGCGGAGAAGACTCGTCGCAGGACGGTCGCCGACGATGGGGCCCGCAGAATCGAGGCGAGCGGAAGGCGCGATCTGAGAGTCGCGATCCCGACAAGAGCGCCCGGCGGATGGCCTACTTTCAAGCGGCACGAAGCCGTGCCAGCGAACGCGGAATTCAAATGCCCGGCAGACGCGGCGGGCCGGGAGGAAGCGGCAGGGGGGGCGATCGCGGCGCGGCGTCGCGAGGACGCGGCCGTTAGGGGCAATACCGTTCACTCAAGCTGGTCAATTGGTCACGCCGCACAGCGCCGTTCAGGCGAGGACGTTGACCACACAGGGCGCGGTCCGCACAATGCGAGCTCCGTTCGAACGTGCGTCCCTACTCGACATGGCGCGAGCGCTTGGGGTCGAAAGTGTGGCTGGGGCGACAGGGAGAGCCCGTTTCTCACCGAAACGCAGCCATCGTCCGTTGATACGGAGAGTCTCTTGCCCGGGCGAGTGGCGGAATGGCAGACGCTGGGGACTTAAAATCCCCTGTCCTTTTTGGACGTGCGGGTTCGATTCCCGCCTTGCC
>CAYQFV010000050.1:0-23196 GCA_964416845.1 uncultured Phycisphaeraceae bacterium
GAATCGAAAGGATTGTCACTGGTTGCCGAATGCGTGGACACGGTCCCGCGGGAGATTTCTACGGATCCGACGCGATTGCGGCAAGTGCTCCTCAATATCGTCGGCAATGCGATCAAATTCACTCAGGCAGGAAGCGTTCGCGTCGTATGTGGACTGGACAGTAGCGATCCGGAACCGACAATGTATTTCGACGTGTTGGACACTGGAATTGGCATGTCACAATCGCACGTCGACGAGTTATTTCAGCCTTTTTCCCAAGCCGACGCCTCGACAACGCGCCGGTTTGGCGGTACGGGACTTGGGCTGACGATCAGCCGTCGGTTCGCTCGCATGCTCGGCGGGGATGTCACAGTCGTCTCTTCACAAGAAAACGTGGGATCGCACTTTCGCGCCACGATCGCCACCGGACCGCTTGAGAGTCTTCATGCATTCCGTCACGGTGCGAAAAAACCGCCGGACGGCGTCCGGATCGCCAATCCAGAACCACGGCCGGACAAACGACGGCTGCCTCCGTGCCAAGTCCTCCTTGCTGAAGACGGCGTTGACAATCAGCGACTCTTTACACGCATTCTTGAGACGGCCGGTTGCCGGGTGACTGTCGCAGACAATGGCCAGATCGCCGCGAATCTGGCCTTGGGGGCGGCTCACAGAGGAGAGCCATTTGATGTTGTCCTCATGGACATGCAAATGCCCGTCATGGATGGCTATCTCGCCACGAAGCATTTGCGGTCCAGCGGCCACACCGGGCCGATTGTTGCACTGACGGCCCACGCCATGGAAGGTGACAAGGCTAAATGCCTTCAGGCCGGCTGCGACGCATATGTGACCAAACCGATCACTCGCGATGATCTCATTGAGACGGTTCGAGTCCAACTCGAGAGAAAACAAGCCTTCGCGTCGGGTTGATGTGCGTGTATATGACGCCATCGTCATCACGAAGTGAGCGCCGGCGCGGCGTAGCAATTGACCTGTGTGTGTGCCACTGCTCTTGAGCAGTGCGCGAACGTCACCAACATCCTCGTGGGCACTGCTCAAGAGCAGTGGCACACAAAAAAGGGGCAGGGCCGCGACAGCAGATTAGTGTATGACACTACACGAGCGTGCGCAACGTGACGAGCCTGCACAAAGTGGGACAGTACGCTACAACTCTACAAACTGTGCAGTAAAATGGCGCAAAGCTGCTGGCTCTCTCGTGATGCGAAGCCCTTTCAGCGTATCGCGCCGGGAGTAGAGTTCGATGACTGCTTCGATGACGTAGTCGATGTGGGACTGCGTGTATACACGTCGTGGGATGGCCAATCGCACGAGCTCCATCGACGGTGGCGGGCGATCCGGACCGCCAAACATGACACTGCCGATTTCAACGGCGCGAATGCCACCCGTTCGATACAAACCACACACGACAGCTTGGCCGGGAAACTGATCAGCCGGAATGTGCGGGCAGAATGAACCGGCGTCGATGTACACTGCGTGGCCGCCGGGTGGCTCGACGATTTGAATGCCGGCTTGCAGAAGTCTCTCGCCGAGATACTCAGTACTGCGAATGCGGTATGCAAGGTAGTCCTCTCGGAGCACTTCCTCGAATCCTTGCGCCATCGCTTCCAGATCGCGACCGGCCAGCCCGCCGTAGGTGACGTATCCTTCCGTCAGTATGAGCAGGTTGGACGCCTGTTCAAACAGCGCGTCGCTGCGTATCAGTAGTACGCCGCCGATGTTGACCATGCCGTCCTTCTTGGCGGAGATGGTGGCTCCGTCGGCGAGATCGAACATGTCCCGCACGATCGCTTCGACGGGTCGGTCGGACTGTCCCGGCTCGCGCAGCTTGATGAACCAGGCGTTTTCGGCGAACCGGCAGGCATCGAGAAAGAGTGGAACGTTGTGTCGGTCGCACACCTCGCGAACGCTGCGGAGGTTTTCCAAGCTGACCGGCTGCCCGCCTTCGCTGTTGCTCGTGACCGTGACCATTACCGCGGGGATATTGTCCGCTCCTTGACGTTCGATGAGATCGCTCAGGGCGGCGACATTCATGTTGCCCTTGAACGGATAACGGTTTCGCGGGTCGCTCGCCTCGGCGATGGGCAGGTCGACGGCGCTTGCACCGCTGTGTTCGATGTTGGCCCGCGTGGTGTCGAAGTGGGCGTTGTTCGGAACGATCTTGTCCGGCCCTCCGAGCAGCTCGAACAGGATTCTTTCGCTCGCCCGCCCTTGATGCGTGGGCAGGATGTGGTCGAAACCGGTGATCCTGTGGATCCGTTGCTCGAATCGATAGAACGACTCGGCTCCGGCGTACGACTCGTCAGCCCGCATGATGCCCGCCCACTGCTCGCTGCTCATCGCCCCCGTGCCGGAATCCGTCAGGAGATCGATCAGCACGTCCCTCGCCCGAATGAGGAACACGTTGTAACACGCGTCTGCCAAGACGCCTTCGCGATAGGCAGCCGTGGTCATGCGAATAGGCTCAACAACCTTGATCTTGAACGGCTCGATGATGGTTTTCATCAAATGAAGTCTCCTTTTCCGGCCAATCCTGGGTAGCAAACCACATACCCGGCGCCAACTCAAGTGATGGAATCCTGCGATGAGCTGTCGTGGGGGGGGCTGGGTCGGCGGCTTGCCGGTCCCGAAGACCGGCCCGTGCGGAGCGTTTTTGAGGTGACGCGTGAAACCTGCTGGCCGAGTCGTCAACCGAACGCCGATTCCATGGAATAGGATGTTCGCTTGGCATTGCTCTCGATGGGCTATACCATTCATTCGGAGTTGTGCGAGCGGCGTGCTGCGGGATTCAGCGAACGCGTCCGCTACGCAAGCCCACCCCGGAACGAGCCGCGCCGTCCGTTCGGCGACGATGTCACAAGCAACCATCGGTGACGATGATGACGCAAACACGATCTGATTTGATGACCTTCGCTGCGCTGATATCGGCGGCTGCGTATCTATCCATGGCGAGCGGCTGCATCGTAGGCCAACGACCTGGAAAAGGGCGGTGCCTGCACCTCAACGAAGAAACGACCGGTGCGCCGTACTGGTTGTATCTTCCCGAGGGCTACGGCGAGAGCAACACCGCAGCCGGCGAGCCGGTCAAGTACCCGCTGGTCATGACCTTCCACGGCATGAAGCCGTTCGACGATGACCATCGACAGATTCGTGAATGGCAGCAGGAGGCTGACCGCTACGGATTCGTCGTTTGTGCTCCGCATCTTCTGGTGGCAGACCTTTTGGGTCCGCTGCCACTGAGGAATCCGGACCACCCGAGTTTGAAGCGCGACGAACGGAACATCATCGCCATTATGGATGAGTTGTATCGCACGGTTGATGTTGATGCCAACAAGGTGTTGGCGACCAGTTGGTCGTATGGCGGATACGTCGCGCACTACATGGCCAATCGTTATCCCGAACGATTCAGTTGCATCGCCGTACGCCAATCGAACTTCAACGCCGATCTGATGGACCCAAGTACGGTTCCGCGTTACCGCGATCACAAGGTTGGCATTTTTTACACGGAGAACGATTTCGCCATCTGCAGATCGGAGTCGCACGCAGCGGCGGAGTGGTATGCCAAGCGGGGGTTTGATCTGACATTCGCCGTCTTCGAGAAGAAGGGCCACGAGCGCACGCCCGGCGTGGCGGCTGAGTTGTTCGCCCGGTCGATCGGTGCCGAGCCCAAGACACCGCCGACGGAATTGGCATCCATGCAGGTCATCTCGTTACCAGCGCCGGTGACGAGCAATGTTGCCACCAGCCCAGCACCTACGAATGCACGCGCAAACAGCCGGCGCGACCCCAACCGCCGCGATGTCCAGCCGGTTGAAGTTGCCCGGGCGGGTCCAGAATCTCGTTGGGACCCACTGCCGCCCAACCCAACGCCGAAGGTTGTCCCGCGTCGGCGCGAACCGACCGTCATCGTGCCGTCGGTTCCGGCCAAATCGCATGCAGTGGGAAGAAACGCTCCGCTCCGCACAACGCCCGCCGTCAAACCACGATCGAAGCGCGATCGCAACCGGCGGGCGAACCCGATCGTCCGACCTTCCAACCGTGGGCCGGTCGACATCCGCGTCAGTTCGTCCATTGGCGTGGCGCCGCTGTTGGTCAGCTATTCCGCAACGATACCGAAGAACCTGGCAGTGGGGACGTCGATGTTGTGGATGTACGACGGCGAACCGATTTCGAACGGCCGCAACGGGCAAAAAGTCTTCCGCGAGTCGGGCGAGCACAAACTGGAAGTGCTCATCGCCGGCAAAGATGGCAAGACCTATCGAGCCTCGCGAACGATCACGGTGATCGCACCGGCTTCGTCACGCAGAAGGTAAGCCATGCTCCGCAAATTCGCCTCATGGTTCGGACGTGTCGCAACCGCGGGCGCCGTGTTCTTGGTGATGGCGTACCAAGCGATGGTGCGTCCGTTTTTGGTCGGAACGTGCAAGTACCATCCGTCGTGCAGCCAGTACGCGATCCGGGCGATTCTGGGCCACGGTGTCGTTCGGGGTGTGTGGCTTTCGTTCCGTCGAATCTGCCGCTGCCACCCGTTCGCTGCCGGCGGCTGGGACCCCGTGCCGAACAGTCCGTCACGACCGGCTGGGTCCGACGCGTGAGGCGGGTCCCTTTGTGCACCTCTTATCTAATGACGCACGACGGTGCGCCCACCAGCCGGCAGGCCTCCGCTATCGTCCAGTAGGAATCGCAACGCCAGCGGCAGCGTCGCCCGCCGACTGACCGAGAATTCCGAGGAGGTTGGCCGACGAACTTCCCAGCCCCACGCTCCACGTCGATAGCGCCGACGGGCTGTAGAAATCGGGCGTTGCCATCCAACACAGCACCGGCGGGCCAGCCGAGAAGATGCGAAGTTGCTGGTCGAAGCCTACCGGTTGCGATGCGTTCAGCCCCTTCGAAACCTTCTCGAGAACCGTCGAGACACCGACCGAACTGAAGCTCTCGAAGAGTTCTCCGAGGCTTGACGCGCGGGGGTAGTTCACGATTTTCAACTCGGCGCTCGGCGGGATGTTGGCGAGCGACCGAGCGGACTCGATCGCTTGCTCCAGGCCGCCCAATTCGTCCACCAGACCTATTTTGAGCGCCTGACGACCGGTGTAGATTCTGCCGCCGGCGATCTTCTTCACCTGGTCAGCCGGAATCTTGCGAGCGCGAGCGACGCGTTCGACGAACACATCGTAGAAATCGTTGATGTATTTTTGAACGAAAGCGCGGTCTTTCTTCGACATGTTGCGATTCGGGGAGCCAAGCAACGCCCGAGCGCCACGCTGCATCGGTACCAGCTCGTAATCCATTCGGTTGTACAACGACCAGGCGGACTGGAAGATCCCCAACACGCCGATCGACCCGGTGATCGTGGTTGGCTGGGCGAAAATCCTGGCGGCGGGGCACGCAATGTAATATCCGCCCGACCCGGCGACCGACCCCATGCTCACCACCAGCGGTTTGGTCTCGGCGAGCCTGCGCAACGCCCGCCAGATGATGTCCGACGCGTAGCCCGATCCGCCGGGCGAGTCGACGCGCATCACGACCGCCTTGATGGACTTGTTCTTGCGGAGCTCGTTGACAACTTTCACCATGTCGTCGCGACATATGATCCGCGACGAGAAGCCCGCACCGAGACTGATATCCACGATCGGACCACGGGCGTGTAGCACGGCGATCTTAGGCCCGACGCTCTCGCGCGACTCCTCAGCCTTCTTGAGTTCATCGTTGACCAGTTCCATCAGATCCTGAATCGAATTGACATGGGCGAGGCTGCGATCTGCGCCGCGGTAACGTTTCATCTTTTCGCGGCGGAGCAGTTGGTCGCGGTAATCGTCGTAGTAGGCAATCTTGTCCACCAGCCCACGTTCCAGCGCTTGGTCCGCGTTGAACAAGGCGATGTCGATCACCTTCGCGACCTCCTTGGTGGACATCCCGCGACTTTTCGCAATCATCGCTTTGTAATCGCCGAACCAGCTATTCAAAATGGCGTTGTACTCTTCTTCAAAGAACTTGTTCGGCTCGCGCTGATTGATGAACCCCGGGTATTTGTATTTGCCCGCCGTGATGACGTCGAACTCGACCCCGACCATCTGATAGTAGCCCTTGAGAAACGGAAACACCGCCCCCAATCCGGGAATCGACACCGCGCCGGTCGGTGCGATCGCAATCTCGTCGGCAGCGCACGACAGCAAATACGCTTGCGGGCCTCCGCCGTTGAGAAACGCAACCACTTTCTTGTCGGCTTTTCGAAGCTTGGCAATGCCGCCGCGTAACTCTTCGACATCCGGCAGAGACAAGGCTGCGTTGCCGAGATCCAACAGCACGCCGCCAATCTTGTCATCGTCGGCCCACTCGTCGAAACGTTTTAGAATATCCTGAACGGTGCGCGTCTTGCCCGGCAGCGGCAGGTTAATCATGCGGGCGGGTACGACGAATTCGTCGATCCGAAGCTCCGCGAGACGCTGAATGGGGCTGATCTTCTCGGCAGGCTTGGTCGCTTCCGCATTCTTGGCGTCGTCCGACCGTCCGTCATCCCCGCCGAACACGACGGTCGGCATCCATGCAATCGTCACGGTCAACAGCGTCTTGATCCAAGCGTTCATAAGACGACTCCTTTGTGATCTGCGTCGATGGTCGCCCCCTCCGGAGTTTGAACCCGGGGCGTCACGACACGCTAACGTCAAAGCCCGCTCGATGGTGTCACCGGAGTTTCGGCGGCGGGCGCTTCTTTCTTCACCACACGATGAATCTTGCCATCCTGATCGATGTACAACGTCTCAAGATGCTCCAATGTTCCGGGGGCCAATTCCAGCCGCCATTGCTCGCGTCCCCAGTGAATCGCGAACAACTTGTCGTCGATGTCGACGGCATTCTCGTCGTCCTCGTCCTTGCTCTGGTCATCATCGTCGTCGCTCGACGTGAACAATCCGTCCAACAGGTTCGACCACTTCTTGCGACTCGACAGCTCCAGTTGCAACAGCTCGGGATGCCCGGCGAAGTCCACGTACCCGTCCAGCTCGGCGATCTCCGCCGGCAGACGATCGTGGTCTTTGCGGAACAAGCTGCATTGGTGATACAACACCTTCAAACGTCGAGCAGCCAATCGTTCCCTCGCCAAGTCGCTGCCGCCGGAATCGTCCTCCATCACGGCGGCTGCGTGCATCGACGGGAGGACCACCGCGCCGATCGGAATCGGCCCCAAATGGCGAGCGGTCAACCCAGCGTACCGGACTTTCACGGTCACCGTTGCGTCACTCAAATTCTTCGAGAATTCCGACACGCTGGGCAACAGCGCATCGGAGGCGACGGCTTGGATCGCCAGATTGGCGTACGGGACCAGTTGGCGGTAGGTTCGTTTCCAGTTGATCCACGCCTGACCGTTGGTCTTGCGTCGGTCCGGCAGAAATCGCTGGTGACGGCCACGGGGCAGCCTCAACCACCGGCGAACGAATCGTTCCGGCGACGTGCTCGTCCACGCCACGACCAGCATGGTTCGGTCCTTGTCCTTGGCATCTCGCTCGTTCGTCGTGAACAACACCGGGCGCAACGTGAACGGCATGACCGCGCCAGGCAGCAGGTTCTGGCCTTCGCTCCAGAACACCACGCGGTCAGCCACACGGGTTTCATGCCATGGTTGGCGCTGTTCGCGCACTCGAAACGCCTCGTTGATTTCGGTCGTCGCGTCACGCACTTCTTCGACGAACGTGTCCGGATGGTTCATCCGCATTTGCACGACGAAATCCGGCACGGGGAGAAAACCCACACCCGGCAGAACCGTCAGGCACACGTCCGACCCCGCCAATCGCGCGATCGGGCCACCCACTGCCTCGCCGATCATCGTGAACTCACCCGAGTCCTCCACGACCATCTGCGGACCAAGTCCGGCCATGCTCTCGATCATCGTAGGGCCTGCCAACGGGCGAATCGTCATTGCGCCGAACGCTTCCGCGGGAACGAAAAAACTCTGCTTCACGCGCCCGAGCGCGATGGTCTTGGCGCCCAGACCCGTCAACGGCGGCCAACGCACATGGACCACTTCACGCCAGTTTCCGTCATCTTCGACACGTGCGATGTACTCGACCGAAGTCACGAAATGCAAATTGGAAAACATTGTCGCGCCAGTGTCTCGCTCGGTAGTGGTCAGATCGTACTTCGCAGCCACCAGCGCCGGCTGACCTTCCAACAACTCCGCGGACAAGGCGGACAGATCGGTAGACAAGTTGAGACCCGTGTGCGACGCGATGTAAGTCTTGTCCGGCCCGCTCGCGTAGAGGTAGGCCAACTCGGAACCATTCAGTTCGATTCGATCAATCCCGGCGGACGTTCTCGAAAAACCGACGCCTTCCAGAATCGTGTCAGCGACGTCCGACGACAGCAATCGCCCGACCCGCTCGCGAACCGCGCTCAGCGGCCAATCGACCCGAACAGCCCAACGGGCGCGACCCTCCATGTCCGGCGCGAACATGCCAGCCACGATCGACGTGTCAGGCCAGCCACTGATCTGCTTCAGCAGACCGGAGGCTTCCTCGGCGTCCACACCTTCTGACGAAACGTCACTTGCGGCTCGTACGAATGCTGAAACGAACGCGAGCAGCGATCCGCTCTTGGATGATCGCGCACTGCGCAGAAGGTTTTGGACTGATCCGATGTGGACTTCCAGACGCGGCCTGCTGGTCGACGCGGTGATCGGCGTCGTCGGCTCGTCAGCGGTCGTCTCGCGCTTCGCGTCGCGATCGTCATCTGATCCGAAGACCAGGACTCGCTCCTGCCCCATCGCCCGATGATGCCCAATGGCTCCGACTGCTCCCGCAATGAAGACACCAGCCATGACAAGATGTGCTGTGTTGTTCGCGCGCATCACGTTCGCCTCCTTCCGCGCTGACTGCCCGGAATTCCTCACAAGACTATGGCTTCGTCGCCGTGACGTAGCGACCGCGGTCGTCAAGTGTCGCGTCACACCTCAATCTGCCGGTGGCGGGCAACCCTCCTTTCGTGTGCCACTGCTCTTGAGCAGTGCCCACGAGGGGTTTGGTGGCGTTCGTACACTGCTCAAGAGCAGTGGCACACCCGCAAACTCAAGCGTGACGTAGCACTAGCCTGCGGGCTTGTCGGCCGGCGGCTGTGCCGGCGGCGCGCCGCCGCCCATCTTGCCCAACATCATGAATCCCGCATTTTTGCTCGCGATCAACAGATCCGTCGGAATGAAGACATCCGTCCGCACCCAATCGTCGCCACCGGAAGTGACGATCGCCAGCGGAGCATTCATCGGCGGGAGTTGAATCGGAAACATTTCCTCGTCCAGCGCGGTGGCCACGTTCTTGGCGAGATCAAGGACCTGATCGAATGCCACGTATATGACCGATCCCCTTTTACTCGGCAGATGGGCGCTGACTTTCTTAATCCCTTCGTCATCGTCGAGCGGCGACTCTTTGGACTTGGCCTGCTCGATCAGCCGCTGCATGCGACTTTGGCCGCCGAGGCCGAACACGACCGATTTACCGTCGACCGCCCCGACGCGCAAGACCAGTCCTTCCTTGCCAATAACCTTGGCGATGCTTTCGCGGTCTTCGTCCTCAACCTCCTCCTTGGCGGCCAATCCGTCGACGTCGATTTTGTAGTGGTCGATGCTAACGCCCGCAATCTCTTCAGCCCCAGCGGTGTGCGATAGAAACCCAAGATACTCCTTGATCTCCCCGTCGGTCGCCATGCCGATCGCCTCGTCGAACAGCTTGCCGGTCAGTTCCAGCCATTTCTTGCTGTTCTTGGTGTCGATGATGAAATTCACTGCGGCCAAACCGTCAGGACCCGGCGGCATCGTGACAACCGACCCGCGCGCGCCGGTGATTCCAACGATCCACTCTTTGAACATGCTCTCGACGCGATCAACCGCGTCCTTGTCCACGCCCTCTTCCTCTTTCACCGCGGCGAACATCGGGGTGAAACTGTCCATGGACGCACGCACTTGATCCGGGTTCACCGTTTGGCCAAACGCTGCGATGTATCGCTCGCCCGGCAAACCGCGCAACAACGTCTCCGACGTCGAGTGAATCGCGAATTGCGTTGCAATCTCGCTGTCGGGTTTGATACCCATGCCGAATCGGATGCCCAACCCGCCGTCGTCGAGTGACAGCCCCAACATCATCGACGACGCGCCGTCGATCAGCTTCTCGATCATCTTCTTGCTGGCTTGGGCCTGTTGAATCGCAGCGGGACCGCCGGTCTGCTGCATGGTCACCATCAGGTTCAAAAACTGATCGATCTGCATTCGAAAGGTCGAGATCATCGACGTTGCGTCAAGCCAGAGACCGACGTCCAGATCTTTCAGCATTTTGAGATCGGCGCTCTTGAACTTCGTGTCGATGCTTTTGGTCGACTCCGCGACGGCTTTCGCGATGTCGGGCATCATGGCCAACACGACCCGTTTCTCGCCAACGGCCACCTGCCACGGCTGACCCATCACCGTGACGGTCTGCCCCCCACTCTCGCCGACCTGCGCACCCATCGCGTCCAGCAGCGCGGTAGGCTTCGTTGCGGGCAAAACGATGGCGACTTTCATGGGCAACTCGAACGCGTTTTCGAACGGCATGACGACGACTGCCAGACAGCCGCCTTGATCCAACCCTTCGCTCGCTTTCAGGTGCTCGCCCAGCAATGCCGTCAGCGAATACTTCTCCGGCGGCTGAAGAAACATGTTGAGCCCCAGCCGCGTGACAGCCTGCTGGAAGTCGTCGTCGACCTGTTTGACGTTCGGTACGTAGACGAACCCAACGGCGTCGGCAGGAATCACCTTGAGCGCCTTCTTCACCGTCTGCCCAGCCCGAGCAACACCGGACGACACCGCTGCAATGGACAACGCCAAGACGAAAAGTTTACGCATCATGGTGGGCTCCCTCTGGTGACCGTCTATTCCTTGTGACAACTCATGCGGCAAAACCGCCTAGAGCATAGCACACGACCGATAGAACGCCTATTATACCTTCAACACTCACTTATAACGACTGGCACGCAGATACGACCGCGACACATCCGGTTGACCAACCCAAAACGTCACAAACGTGCCAGAAGAACTCTCAACGGCACTATCGTCGGTATCGGCAACGATTCTTGACCGATGATCTTCACCACCCGACGCACGACGCCCGTAACCACGACAATTCCCGACAGAAAAACCCCGCCCGTCCACACCCGAATGCCGCCGTCCGCGCGCCCCGTTGGCGAACGGCTGTCTCCAACCCGCGATGGAGTCGCGTCACATAGCCGATGGCATGCGGTGTTTGGTCGATCGCGCCGACTCGATTCTCACGCGGAGCGATCGACAACAGTGGCGGATCGCGCATAATACGATCAGAGCAAGTTCCAGTGGGTCGCAATGCTCGCGCATGCAAACTGCCAGCCGGAGGGCGAACAGCGGGCTGATGTACAAACTCACCGTCATCAATCAGAAGCGCAACCTCGCGCGCCGTCTCAGTTGGGCTACGCTCTGCGTCGGACACACCGTGTGGCTGATTCGAAGCCTCAGTGTCCCGGAATCATCCGCGAGCCGAAACGTCACGCTTGCGCTCGCAATCGTTTTCCTTGGTCTCAAAGTGTTGGACGTGGCATGGCTGCGGTTCGCGACCAATCGCCGTGCAACCGTCGCGGGCACGTTGATCGTCACGCTGCTCCACGTCGGCGTCATTCACGACATGGCCGGCGGCGACATCGAATTCATTCCCTGGGCCATCCCGGTCGTCGTCGCAACCACACTACTGCAGACGCAGCGCCTGCCCCGGTGGTTTCACCGTTGGTCAGCCCTCTATGTCGACCGACTCTCCACGAGAATCCTTCTCGCATACTGGTCGCCCGTTGCTTTCCCTGTCGGTGCGATCGACCAACACCGCGCCGCACCGTCCGCTCCGCGCGCGCCGCCGCGAACCGCATAGACGATCACTCATTTGCAGTTGTGATGCTTTGAAATCCCAACGATACGCATTCGGGCCGTAGACACCGATTGGTGCTGCGATTGCCCGGAATCATAACACGCGCGTCGTCCGCCGCCATAATTCGAACGGCGGGCGAGTCGCGAGACGCGGTCACGCAGTGTCGACCATGCCGACTGATCGCTCGGCCGATCAGATGCCGCGCGGCGACCGCAGACACTAAGGAGCAACAAGAATGACCCACAAATCACTTTCCATTGCGATGTTTGTCATCACCGCACTCTGCTTCACAGGTAATGCGCGTAGCGCCGAATTTACACTTGTCACCGGCGTGGACCCATTGCTCATGCCGGGCAGTTCTCGCACAGTCGTCCCTCAACCCGGGCCTGGGTTCCCGGGCACGTTCACCGACGGCGACCGATTGGCGGGCACGTCTGAAACGGAAGCGCCGGCGACCTATGACGGCGATGGCGTGCCGCTCTTTACGCCCAACGAATTCGGCGCCCTCAGCTTTGCGCTTCGACGTGGGAGCGTTCCCATTCCGCAATCCAGCAATCGCGTGCCCATTCTCGGAATCGACTTTCTCGGTGGACCGCTGGTCGATCTCGACGGCGACCTTGGCAACTCCAGCCGCAGTCTCGTGCCCGTGACAGGCCAGTCCGCCGTCGTCATCCCCAACTCCGCCAGCACGATCGATCTCATCGTCAACTTCGACGACCTCGCCGTCGACCTCTGGAGCGTTGACATCGGCGGAAACAACGGCGGCGGCAGCGGCATCGGTCCGAACATCGCCACGACAATCAACGTCCTCGCGGGCACATCCGCCGACGGACAGCCGGGATCGCCCATCAATCCCGGCGTCGACACGCGGTTGGGCGACCTCGTACCGTTTTCCGGCAGCGGCTCGCTGACCGGTGTCTTCCGCGTCGACAACCTCGGATACGAAATCTGGCAGGATTCGATCGACCCGACCAGCAGTTCCGCAGCCCAGTTGGGTTCATTTCAATTCCTCGGATCGTTCCGAGGCTGGCTTGTTCTGCGAGATCCCAACACGGGGCAATTTCCCACGCTCGCAGGCCAGGGACTGGGGTCGACGCGCTGGCCGAACGTGGACACTGCGCTGGTCGGGCAGACGTTCAACACCGCGAACGGGCTCGTTGGCGGGTCAGCCACCATCGACGACGGTCCTGCCGAGGACGTGTTCTCGTCGACCGGGAACGGCGGCTTGTCGCTCACCGATGCCGGCGGAGACATCGGAGCCTACTTCGACACCGTCGTCATTCCCGCACTCAAACCCGGCACGAACAGCTTTGTCTATCTTGAATCCGCCGGCGCTGGCATCAACAACAGCTTCGACCCGGTCTTCCGAGACAGCACCGGATACGACATCGTGCTGGTCGCAGAATCTGCGTGCTTCGGTCCCAACAACGTCTGCGACCGCCCTGTTCCCTCCGCCAACCAGTGGGGCACGTTGATGTTCAGTCTGGTCCTTATGGCGGCAGCAACGACGGTGATCGCCAGACGCCGCCAAGCATCGCCGTCGGTCACCGACTGACGTCATCGCGAATAGGTCGCAGCGTCACGTCTCCAGCAAATATCAGGCCCGGTCCGGTTCGCACATCGCGTTCCGCGCCGGGCCTTTCAGCTTGATTCGCTGCACGCCCGCCCATCACGAAACAGTTGCACCCCGCCCTCCGAAGCCCAAGCGCCAGCGCGGGGTGGCCGTTGAGACCGCGAGACTGCGCCGTCGCGGCGAATCTCGTACTCACACCACTTGGATTGCACCGCGGCGGGAAATACAATGGCATCGTGCCCAATCAGACATCGAACACGACCACGCTCCTGGAAACCCGGGGCGCCGCCCCGCAGCCTTCAGCACCGCGAACTCGGAACAGACGCCCACATTGCTACACTCCCATCGCGATGACGCTCGTCGTCTTCCAGTTCACGATCGGCGCATTGGCCCAAGGCCCGCTGGTCATCAACGAAATCGACGTAGACCAGATTGGTACGGATCACAACGAATTCGTCGAACTCCTCAACATCGGGTCTCAGACAATCGACTTTTCCATCACGCCGCGTGTGCTCGTCTTTTTCAACGGCGGCGACACCTCGATTCCCGTCATTGACGGCTCCTACCTCGCCGTCACGCTCACCGGACAGCTTCCTCCAAACCAGTTCCTCGTCATCGGCAGCGCCCAGACCGAAAACGTCGACATCGTCCTCGGCGGTGTGGGAGGAAACGTCATCCAAAACGGTCCCGACGCAGTCGCGCTCTACACAGGCGTCGCGGGCGATTGGGCAACCCAACGGCCACCCACCACGTCCAACCTCATCGACGCCATCGTCTACCACACCGGCGATGACGACGACCTCCTGCTCCAAAGCGCATTGGGTGTCTCTCAGCAGTTCGACGAATGGAACAGCCAGGGCAGCATCGGCGCGGTCTTCTCCATCGCGCGATTCGGCGTCGGCAGATCGTTTCAAACCGGCGCGACTCCGACGCCAGGCCTGCCGAACGACGCGGACCCGCCCGTCTTCGCTCGTGACAGCATCACACTCGTCCACCGCGACGACGCAACGCCAACGTTTGTCGCACTGCGCGGAGACGGGGGCGTCGGCGCTCTGCGGTTCCGTGTCCTCACCCTGCCGAACGCCGGAACGCTTTTCGATGACACCAACGCCATCACCGGCGCCGCCGGAACCGCTCTGCCCTACCCGGTCACGGGCGAACTGACCTACCGGCCGGCGTCCGGCTTCTCAGGGGTGGACCAGTTCCAATTCGACGCGCTTGACGCCCTCAGCCGTCTCTCCGCACCAGCCCGTCACGAGGTGGCGGTTCAGGCGGGCGGCGTGGTCATCACCGAAGTCATGCACTCGCCGGGTACGTTCGAAATGCCCCAAGATCAGCGCGTGTTCGAGTTCATCGAAGTGTTCAACCTCACCAATCAGCCGATGACGATCACCACGCTCGACGGAAGTTTCAATTCCGTCGTCGACACGACCAACAATCTCCAAGCCGGCAACACGCCCACAGTCATCCCACCGCGAACCATGCGCGTCATCGCGCCCGGCGGACTCACCGACAACTCCGACCGGCTCTTCGCGTGTGAATGGGGACTCGACGAGGCAGACATCCTACGAATACCGTATCAGCAATACGAAACGTTGTTCGACGCATCACGGCTGCTCCTCTTCGGCGAAAACGACGTCCTGCTCGACGCGGTCTCCTTTTGGCCTCCCAATTTCTGGACGCCCGTCCCCGGCGCGTCGCAAAGCGTCAAGGAACCCTTCCTCGTCTTTTGCAGCCCCAGCATGGACACCCGCGGCAACGACTGTCCCGTCGTTTGGCCTTACTCCGGACTCGACAATCGTGTCGGACGCCGAACCTCCTTCAGCGGGATCGGGGTCGCCAGCCCGGGGTTCATCCCAGCCGGTCTGAATGAATCGTTCACCCCGCTTCCAGAGTGCCAGGTCCCGGCACTCGGGGCCTGCTGCCTGCCCGACGGCCGGTGCGCACCGCTCGAACAGGTCGATTGCACCACACGCGATGGCCTGTACCAGGGCGACTACCTCCCCTGCGACGCAGCCCCCGCCTGCCCGCAGCCTCCCAGCGGCGCGTGCTGCACACCCACCGGAGACTGCCGCGAAACCGACCCATTCACGTGCCTGCGGTTTGCTGGCGTGTATCAAGGCGACAACGTCGCGTGCGCCGGCCAATCCTGCCCGGCACAAATCCTTTTGACAGTCAATGAAGTCGAGTACAACGAGCGAGGCATCGACACGGGCGAATACATCGAACTGTTTGGCCTGGCTGGTCTCGATGTCACCGGCTATTCCATCGTTCTCTACAACGGAGACCCGCAACAACTTCGTCCCTACCGCGAGATCCCGCTCCAAGGGACGATCCCGACGGACGGATTCCTTCTCATCGCAAGCGAATCGGTCCCCAACGTCGACCACGTCGCATTCACGACCGAAGGAATCCAAAACGGCGATCCCGACGGCATTGCCATCGTCGCACCCGACGGCGTCGTCACCGAAGCCATCGCCTACGGCGGATCGTTCACGCCCACCGAAGGACCTGCTGCCCGCGTGGTCTTCGCAGATGTTGGCGTTCAGGACGTAGCCCCACCGGGCGACGACGCAACGCTCGAAATCACGCTCCAGCGTTTGCCCAACGGGGTGGGCCTCTTCACGATGACGACCGACCGCGGATTGGGCAACGATGGCACGCCCGGTCTGCTCAACGAAATGCCCCTGACCGCGCCCCGAGGCGCTTGCTGCCTGCCCGAGACCGACTGCCTCGACGCCGTCGAACCTGTCACCTGCAACCTCGCCGCAGGAATCTATCGCGGCGACGCGACTACCTGCGAAGCACCGTGTCCCGTCACCACCGGCGCATGCTGCCAACCCAACGGCCTGTGCGAACAACTCGACCAAAACGCGTGCTTGAACGGTGGAGGCGCGTTCTCCGGCCTCGAATCGATCTGCCCCACGTCGCCACCTTGCCCCATCCCGCCGACCGGCGCGTGCTGCATGCTCGGCGGCGGCTGCGTCATCGAAGACGCCTACGACTGCGGGCGCATCTCCGGCGATTACCGGGGCGACAACTCGGCCTGCGATCAACTCGGTGAAAACGGGTGCGGGCGACCCGTCGAACTCAAATTCAACGAGATTCTTCGCAACGACGACGGGATCGACGATCACGAATTCATCGAAATCGTCGGCCCGGGAGGAATGGACCTCTCGTCGCTGACGGTTGTGGAGATCGAAGGCGACGTCGGCATCACAGGCCAGCAGGGCAGAATCGACAACCTTTGGTCACTCACCGGCATGGTCATCCCCGGCGATGGATTCTTCGTATTGGGTGACGACGCGGTTGCCCAAGCCGACCTGTTGCTCGGCACGACCAATCGCCTTGAAAACGGTACTGCCACCTATCTGCTCGTCGACAACTTTGACGCCATCGCCTTCCCGCGAGGAACCGACATCGACACCGACGACGACGGCGCTGCAGACCCCGGAACCACCCTCGGGGCGATCGTCGATGGCATCGCGTTCGTCGACTCCGGCATCGACGCCCAAGAACCCCAGACCGACCGGATTTACTTCAACACGATTGTCATCGGACCGAAAGGCGTCGTCGCACCCGCAGGGGCAGCCAGACGAGTCGACGCCCTCGACACCGGATCACCATCAGATTTCTGCGAGCTCGGCGAACAAGGAGACGGTTCCGACGGACTGGCGACCAACACCCCGGGCGTCACAAACCGTTGCGCCCCCTGCATCCTGCCGGCTGATGCCGACGGCAACGGCCAAGTCGACGTGCTCGATTTCGCAAGACTTCAGATTTGCAACACTGCCGACGTAGGCCCGGTCATTCCACGCGCCTACCCCATCGACTGCCGCTGCCTCGATTTCGACACCGACGGAGACATCGACCTGACCGACTTCGGCAACTTCACCGCCGCTGCGGGCACCGCTCCATAACCCACAACCGTGCTCGGCACCCGCGCACGCCCAATCCACCGCGTGCACCGAAACCCAGGCCGATCAGTCTTCCCGGTTGACGCGATCCATGTCTTCCCGAATCTCCGGCCGCAAGTAAATCGTCTCGATTTCCGAAAGTCGACAGAACTCGCGAAGAACGCAATCGTAACGCGTCGCCCGGTCGCACGACACGTCGACGAAAATAACACGCTGCCCTTTCAGCGTACACAGCCCCCCACCGCGACCGTCGAGATCAACGTGCCGTACCGCAATGCCAAGCCCCTCAGCCGCATCCAACAACGACGCCAGCTTCGAATCGACGCTCATCCGACCCGCCTCGATTTCAAGTGATCGATCCACGATGACCGATAAGCCTCAAGGATACAGAACGATACACCACGACGAAATACCATGACTGCCGCGCCCATGCCCAAACACATCGCACAAGAATCAAAGCCCGCCACCGTCGAGCAATCCGTCGACCGTCATCTCGACCGGCTTCAGAGCGACCTGACCAAACTCAAGCAGCAACTCTACCACGCCCAAAAGCTTTCCGCACTCGGCACCAACGCGGCGATGCTCGCACACGAGATCAACAATCTCCTCACACCGCCCATGGGCTACGCGAAGTTCGCGTTGGAGCAGAACGACTCCGCCCTGATGGCCAAAGCCCTCACCGTCACAGTTACGCAGATCGATGCGGTCGTCGCCATGACGGACCGCGTCCTCAGCATGGCTGCCGACGAACCCGAATCGCGACACTCCGTGAAACTTCTGGACGCCGTCCAACACGCCATTCAATGCCTCTGCCGCGACGTCAAGAAGGACGGCATCGCCCTGAGCGTCGACATCGCCGACGACCTCACCGTCCGGGCCAACCAGAATCAGCTCGAACAGGTGTTCTTCAACCTGCTCCTCAACGCCCGCGACGCTCTGGAAGGCAGAACCGGCCAAATCACCGTTCAAGGCCGATCAGTCGACGACGACACCGTCCAAATCGACTTTACCGACACCGGCACCGGCATCGCGACGGAGCATCTGGACGCCATCTTCGACGATTTCTTCACCACCAAGAACGATCCCGCAACGGGGAAGAAACACGGCACGGGGCTTGGGCTTTCCGTCTGCCGCGACATCATCGCCGAACATCGCGGCACGATCGCCGTCCAAAGCACCCCCGGCGGAGGAACCACCTTCTCCATCTGCCTGCCCAAGACCGGGTAACTGCACCCCAAAGACCGACCGATCTCGCCCGTTGTCGACCGGGCCACCACACGATACACTCTTGCCGCGCCGATGGTTTCACCGCGCAGTACTACGGGCTCACACGAACGACAACCGGGCAAACATCCGACGGAGACCAGTACCTGATGAACGAACGATTCTCAGACCGTGCACGACATGCGATGGCCCTTGCCAACCGTGAGGCAAGCGAACTCAACCACGACTACCTCGCACCCGCCCACCTCATGCTGGGTTTGGTCGCAGAAGGCCGAAGCGTCGCCGCCGAAACCATGAAACTGCTCGACGTCGACCTCGAAGCCGTTCGCGCAAAGGTGCGCAGCGAACTTGAAGCAGGAGAACACAGCGCCAGCATCGGGCGACGAGCCCACACTGCGGAGATGAAGGCCGTCATCGAGACCGCCATCGACGAAGCGCGAAAGATCGGCCACGCTTACGTCGGCACCGAACATCTTCTGCTCGCCATCCTGCAGCAACCAGATGCCATCCCCTACAAGGTGCTCCGACAGCAGGGACTTGAACTCGACGACCTCCGCGAGAAAACGCTCGCCGTGCTTCGTTCCGGAATCGAGTCGACCGACGATCTGGCCCACTCCCGCCACGGGGATTTCGAATGGGTTCACCAGCAGGAACTGGCCAAGGCGTTTCGATCACCCGATTTCTGGCACACGCTGGTCCTCGCCGTCGATTCAGCCAACCGCCTCGGCGCGGGCGAAGTCGGCCCGCTGCACCTCCTGCTGGCGCTGCTGAGGAACACTGGCGCGGGCGTCGACAAACTCCTCGCCGAAAAGGGCGTTACCGTCGATTGGGTCAGAGAAAAACTCGCAGCAGCGAACGACGCGACGCAATAGCCCAACACCAACCTGCGTCACTTTGCGAAATCGTCACTGCCCAAGCGCAGCGCATGCCATCGCGCTCAAGCAGTGTACAGGTCGGACCCGTCGAGACCCATCACTTGGGCGACGAGTATCAGGCCCAGTGCGGTTGGTCAGTCGTGCTCGACGACGATGCGTCAGAACGTAAGGGTGCACAGCTAGCTATCCTCGCGCCAGCGGGCGGAATTGAATGTCTTTGCATATCACGGATCTAGTGATTATGAGACGCGACACGCAAGGAACGCCCGCCAGAACCTTACCTGGTCTTCGGAATCGCGCTACTCGGGCGCAATGGCACACTTTCATCGCTGCGAGGTCATGACGGCGCGTCGGGCGCTACCGTGATGTGGTGGGCTTGGGTGAAGGGACGGGCAAATGGCGAGGGTGTTGCGGGGTGACGTCGAGCGGAAGCTTGTGCTGCGGTTCTTGGATGAGGCGTACAACAAGCAGGCGTGGCATGGGCCTCAGCTTCGAGGTACACTTCGCCGCGTGGACGCGAGGCAGGCGGTGTGGCGACCGGAGCGCGGTGGGCACAACGTCGCCGAGATCGCGGTTCACTGCGCCTACTGGAAGTATGCGGTTCGCCGTCGAATTCTGGGCGGAAAACGCGGCTCGTTTCCACTCGTGGGGAGCAACTGGTTCGCCGTCGACGGCCCCATCTCCGAAGTGAGGTGGAAGGAACTAGTCAAGCTTCTCGACAACGAACATCGGACGCTTCGGGAGGCGATCGAAAGCGTGCCGTGGGCAAAGCTGACGGTCGGTCCTGGTGGCGGGCCGGGAGAACCGGCGTCGCACGTGCACGGGGCTGCGATGCACGATCTCTACCACGCCGGACAGATTCAGATGCTCAAGGCGATGCGAAAACGCGAGACCTGACGGGCTGAGATTGCGGACGGCGGGTGAGAGGTGCGTCCGGGACCCGCACTACGTGCCTGGGGCGCGATATGGAGAAAGGGAAATGGTGATGCTTCGTGGATTCTGGTATGTTTCGGTGGCGATTGCGGTCGTTTCGCTGTCCGGCTGTGCTCGGTCTTTGGACCATGCTCCCTTTGCACCCGCGCAGCGAGTCACAGATTGGAGTGGCGTGAGAAACTTATCCCAAGATGGTCGCGTGTACTTCGGCGGACAGCCGACGGCTGACGCTTTGCGCACTGCGAAGGAAAAAGGTGTCAAAGTCGTCGCCAATCTGCGTCCGGATCAGGAAATGGCGACGTTGGATTTCGATGAGGCGGCACTCGTGCGCGAGCTCGGGATGGAATACGTGGCTATTCCCGTGACGCCCGCGACGTTCGGCCCTTCTGATGCGGACGACCTTAAGGAGGTGCTTAGCAGGACGACCGGTCCTGTCTTGCTCCACTGCGGGTCGTCGAACCGCGTCGGAGCGGTTTGGGCAATGTATCTGCATCGTCATCGCGGGGTGGGCTTGGACGAGGCGATTGAGCTTGGTCGTAAGGCTGGGATGCGGTCCGAAGTACTCGTCGAGACCATCCGTAGGTTCGCGAACGAGTAACGCGACACACCTGAATCGATGGATCATCCGAGTTGCGACCGTCAGGAAGCGGTTTGCGCGAGGGTCAAGTACGCTCGTCCCCCGCTCCTTGACGGTCGCAGTTCGGTTTAGCCAAACCCGTCACATCATGCGCGTCGGGGAAAGTCTATCGATTCGCTGCTTCATATAGGTGGCACCCAGATCTCGAAGGACCTAATCTGAAACGGCATTTCATCGTGCAGGAGTGATGGCATGCTGTCGGCGGAGACGGGGGTTCGGGTATTCGTCGATTCGAGTCGCTTGGAGCGAATGCGCGGTTGCAGTGAACGGATCGCGGGAGACTTTCGCGGGAAAGAAGCGGAGGACGAGTGCTTTGGATATCGCAACGTACAACCGTGATTCGTGGGATCGGGAGGTCGAGCGCAAGAACGTCTGGACGGTTCCGGTCGAACCGCAAGTGATTGCGGCGGCGCGGCGCGGTGTGTGGGAGATTGTGTTAACGCCCCACAAGCCCGTCCCGACATCGTGGTTTCCGGAGTTGCAGGGCGTTGATGTACTCTGCTTGGCGTCGGGAGGCGGTCAGCAGGGGCCGATTCTGGCTGCCGCGGGTGCGACGGTAACAGTGTTTGATGCGTCGGCGAAGCAGTTGTCGCAGGATCAATTGGTGGCTAACCGTGATGGGTTGGAGATCACGACCATTCAGGGCGACATGCGCGATCTGGCGATGCTGGGTGACGAGTCGTTCGACTTGATCGTGCATCCTGTTTCGAACTGCTTCGTGGAAGATGTGCGACCGGTGTGGCGAGAGGCCTATCGAGTGCTGCGGCCGGCCGGCGCGCTGCTCGCGGGGTTCACGAACCCGGTGGAATACATTTTTGACGGGGAGCTTGCAGAGAAGGGTGAACTCAAGGTGAGGCACGAATTGCCCTACTCCGACGTGACGAGTTTGACTGAGCAAGAGCGCAGGCAGTACACCGATAAACAGGAACCCCTCGTGTTCGGACATCTCTTGGAAGATCAGATCGGAGGACAAATCGCAGCGGGGTTTGTCATCAGCGGGTTCTACGAAGACTTCGCACGAGATTCCGCGATCTCCAAGTACATGCCGACCTTCATCGCAACGCGGGCGCAAAAACCTTAGCAGTCCACCGGCCCGAAGGCTACGAACGGGATGGCGGAAGGGGCCACGCTCGCCGGCTCGCGTTGGCGGGATTGACGCCGCCGCGCGTCGGGCTTCAATCGGCGGAGCATCATATCGGCTCGCCGCATTCGGGGCATCTCGGCTCGGACAGGCCTTTGAGCACATACCGACACTTGCGACATCGCGGCTCGCCCACTTGTCGCCAGTGGGACACTGTCACCAGCACCCACCCCACACAGGCACATGCGGTTAGGGCCTTGGGAAACGCGAGGTACAGATCGGAATCGGATCGGAAGACGTTGCCGAAGAATAACTCGAGAAAGCTCGCCAGCCAAGCGAGGGCGGCCAAGACTGCCAACGAGATGGTTACAATTACATTCCATTTCACAGCCATTCTCCCAGTTGTCCGTGTGACTTGATCCGTCGACGTTCTGAGGCCGCACCACGCTTAATGTTACCGGTGTGCCACTGCTCTTGAGCAGTGCGGCCTTGAAATGTTGCCGAAATACACTGCTCAAGAGCAGTGGCACACACTGGAAGCTCAACCGCTCACGTGCGATGGTGGTTGGCTAATCTACCGAATTGGCACGATACTGTTGGCACGCGTTAGCCATCGCTCAACGCGGTAGTTTCGCTCCGCGGTCGCTCGCGATTTGTTCAGCTTTGTCATATCCCGCGTCTGCGTGGCGGAACAAGCCGGTGGCGGGGTCGGCGGTTAGGACGCGTTTGAGCCGGCGAGCTGCGTCGGGCGTGCCGTCAGCGACGATGACCTGGCCTGCGTGGATGGAATAGCCGATTCCGACGCCGCCGCCGTGGAGCACGCTGACCCATGTTGCCCCGCACGCCGTGTTGACCATCGCGTTGAGGATAGTCCAATCGGCGATTGCGTCGGACCCGTCCTTCATGCCTTCGGTTTCGCGATGTGGCGATGCGACCGACCCGCAATCGAGATGGTCGCGTCCGATGACGATGGGTGCGGAGACCTCTCCCCTGACGACCAGGTCGTTGAAGACCAATCCCATCTTGTCGCGCTCTCCATAACCCAACCCCCCAACCCCCCCC
>CAYQFV010000051.1:0-5371 GCA_964416845.1 uncultured Phycisphaeraceae bacterium
CGGAAGCGCCCTCAACGAAAAATGGCCAAAGCCCAGCGTCGGGCAGAGCCCGACCTACACCACTGATGACGAAGCTGAGTAGGTCGGGCTCTGCCCGACGGTGCTGCTGCCAATTCCGCGTGTTACACGATCAGGGTTTCGTAGCCGCCGGTTTTGGGTCCTTGGGAACCGATGCACTATCGAACCGCTCCATGCCGTTCGCTTCCGATTGCTCGAGAATGCGTCGGCCCGCGGTTTCGTTTCGCGTTGCGCGAAACTCGCCGAAGACCAACGCGCGACTGCGGCCATACCACCCCATCGCGATGTGAAAGATTTGATGCTTGGCGAATACGCGGAATCGGCCGTGAAGTGTGCTCGGTCCCGTCCGCCACACGGTGACGATCCCCGCCAGCGACGCCCATCGGCCATGGTTAGGCCCGTTCCGTGCGATCATCCGAACGGTCCGCCGGGTCGCTCGATAGTTGCGTCCCGGCCCCTCCGGCGGCGCGTCCAACACCATGGAAAACACCATCGACCGCTTTGCGAACGGATTAACCAGTGGCACGCGCTCGAACGACGTCGCGATGCACAGGCGCCCGCGCTCGTCCGTCCAATAGTAGCACTCGGTTGGATCGAACCTCGTGATCAGCGGATCGGCGTCGACGAGCTTCTTGAAACTGAACGGCACCACACTGACGCGGGCCGACCCGGTGCATCCCGAACCGGCGATGTACAGACACACCACCGCGCAAAACGATAGGCTGCGGACCGTTCTTTTTAGTAAATGGGAAACTGTTCGCACAAGCTCAGAACCTGCTCGCGAACCCGCGCGATGGTCGCCTCGTCGCCCTGTGAACGCAATACCTCGTCAATCCAACCGGCGATCGTCGCCATGTCAGCAACCTTCATGCCTCGCGTCGTGATGGCCGGCGTGCCCAGACGCAGGCCGCTAGTTTCGGTCGGCTTGCGTTCGTCGAACGGGATCATGTTCTTGTTGGTGATGATGTTCGCCTGCTCCAGCCACGCCTCAGCCGCGTTGCCGGGCACGTCCGGATACGACGGGCGCAGATCAACGAGCATCAGATGGTTATCCGTTCCACCCGAGACGATGCGGTTGCCGGCTTTCTTCAACGCATCTGCCAGCGCCTGCGCGTTGTCAAGAATCTGCTGCTGATACGTCTTGAACTCCGGTTTCAGCGCTTCGCCGAATGCGACAGCCTTGCCAACGATCGCGTGCATCAGTGGTCCGCCTTGCGTACCCGGGAAAATCCGCGAATCGATCTTCTTGGCGAAGTCTTGCTTGCACATGATCATGCCCGCCCTCGGGCCACGCAACGTCTTGTGCGTGGTTGTCGTCACGAACGCCGCCGTCGGCACCGGCGTTGGATGCAACCCCGTCGCGACCAGTCCGGCGATGTGGGCGATGTCAGCCATGTGCAACGCCCCGACCTCCGCGGCGATTTCCGAAAACGTGTCGAACGCGATCGTTCGCGGATACGCACTCGCACCGGAGATGATGAGCGAAGGCTTGTGCTCTTGGGCAAGCCGTCGAATCTCCGAAAAATCGAACTGCTCAGTTTCGCGGTCCACGCCGTATTGGACAATGTTGTACAGCAGCCCGCTGATGTTCACCTTCAGACCGTGGGACAGGTGACCGCCGTGCGCCAGATCAAGTGACAGAATCGTGTCACCCGGCTTGAGCACCGCAAGATAGACAGCCGCGTTCGCCTGACTCCCCGAATGGGGTTGCACGTTGACGTGGTCGCACCCGAACAGCTCGGTGGCCCGCTCGCGTGCCAGGTTTTCGACAGCGTCCATGTTGACGCAACCGCCGTAATACCGCCGCCCGGGGTAGCCTTCCGCATACTTGTTCGTGAACACCGACCCAACCGCCTCCAACACGGCTTTGGAAACGTGGTTCTCCGAAGCGATCAGCTCGATCGTGTTCTGCTGGCGCTCGCGCTCAGCCGCCACCATCGCCCAGACCACAGGGTCCGTCTGCGAAAGTGACGCGCCGCGGGTCGGTCCTTCAGCGGTAGTCATGCGCACTGCCTTTCCCATCATCGTGTCCATTGTCTGAATCCGTCACGCACCAGTGCTCCGTCACCGACGAACTGTCATGAATGAGTACCCCGTCGCGTTGTGCCACTGCTCTCGAGCAGTGCATTGTGTGATTGGGTGCCCCATGGCTTTAGACGTGGGGACACGATGATCCTGCGCCGACTGTTTGCATTGCACTCATCGCTTCCCCACGTCTAAAGCCGTGGGCCACCCACCGCCGCCCGCGCAGCACTAATTGTTCTCTATACCCGAGTCGATCAGCTCGCGCGCAATGACGTGCCGCTGGATCTCACTCGTGCCCTCATAAATCGTTGTCACGCGAGCGTCTCGGAAGAGTTGCTCCACGCGACAGTCGTTCACGTAACCCGATCCGCCGTGCACCTGAACCGCGCGGTACGCGATCCGGTTGGCCGACTCGCTGGCGAACAGCTTTGCCATCGCACAAGCGATCGAACTCTTGCGACCGACATCGATCAGCCACGCCGCCCGGTCAATCAACAGACGAGATGCCTCCAGTTCCATTGCAGAGTCGGCAACCATGTTCTGGATCGCCTGGAACTTGCCGATGGGGCGGCCGAACTGCACTCGCTGATTAGCATACGAAGCCATCTCGTCCACACACGCCGCCGCAATGCCCGCCGACTGCGCTGCAATCCCCACCCGACCCTCGTCAAGTGCGCTCAAACAAACCTTAAGCCCTTCGCCCTCGCGACCCAGCAGGTGCGATGACGGCACGAAGACGTCATTCAGATACAGCACGATCGTCTCGCTGCCGCGGATGCCCATCTTGCCGTGAATCTCGTCGCGCTCCACGCCTTCCGACCTGCCATCCACCACCACCGCGCTCAGGCCTGAACTGCCGGGCGTGTCGGGGTCGGTTCGAACTAGCACGATGAACCATCTGCCGTGCAATCCGTTCGTAATCCACATCTTGCTGCCGGTGATGCGATAACCGCCGTCGACCTTGACCGCCCGCGCCTTGGCGGATGAAGGGTCGCTGCCGGCGTCAGCCTCGCTGATCGCAAACGCGGCCAGCATATCAGCCTTTCCCAACTCGGACAGCCACTGCGCCTTCGGCTCGTCCTGGGCGAACTTGAACAGAATCTTGCCCACCATCGAGTGAACCCCGATCGTGACAGCCATCGACGGCGAAGCATACGCCAACTCGGCAATAATCGCAGCATACGTTCGCATGCTGCACGCCAACCCACCGTTCTCCTCGGGGAGCAGCAAGCTCATCAAGCCCATATCCGCGACCGCCGGTAATGAATCGATCAGCGAGGCCTCGCGCCGATCCCACCGTCGATCCGCGTCCAACAACTCATTCCGCGCGAAATCGCGAATGGCGGTCACCAGCAACTGCTGCTCGTCTGAAAGAGATTCTCGAGGATCCAACGCGCTTCCTTCTTCAATCACATGCCGCCCGCATGTGCTACGCGGGCATCGGTCAACCGGGCATCTCTGCCAACGGTGCGGATTCTATTCGACACGCGTTTTGCTTTCCAATCGAGACGCCAACCGGCCCGCCAGCGTGAAGGCTTCGAGTGCAAGGACGTGACACTTTGGCGGTGGGTAAAAAATGACCGCGGCCGACCGCCCCCATTTGAGACCGGTCAGCCGCGTCAGAGGCGGCACATTTAAACGTCGCAGAGGCCTCCGTAGGCATGGCCTGTCCGAGACCTCTGCGATCCCCCATGTAGGTGTTCGCCGGAATCCCGGCGATCTCGCCCCACAAGGCCCTACCCCGTGCTGACGACCGCTGTTCGATTGGCTCCTCGCAGCTCTCCTCGTCAACAGTAGGCTTTATAGCATAAGGCGTACCACAAATCTGGCGCGCGCCGACATTGGTGTAACACTCATATTCACAATAATTTAGCATGACATACGGCTGCCAACAGCAGGATTCGAGCCGGGGTAATGTACCCAGTTGGGGAACGCCTTGTGGGTACTATTGCCCGTCCGATCACAATCAATCGACATCAAAACTGACCACTTCGCGGGGGTTGAAAAGCAATATCTATGCAGAACTTCGTGTGATGGTTTAGTGACGCGTCGTGACACTTTGCTACTGGAGGGCATGGGCGGGCTTGATGGGAATGGTCGATCTCCCGGGCTGGGCGGGTTATGGGTCTTGGGAATGTCGTTTCGCGGCGTCGATCAGGAAGTCGGATTTCGCGATCTGGTTGATGTCCAGGCCTAGCTGGGTGGCCTTGATGATGAGTCGGGCGGAATCGTTCACGCTGGTGATGCGCTGGGCAGCTTGTTCGATCGACTCGCCGCCTGCGAATACGCCGTGGCCTCTTAGGATCACCACCGGGGCGCTTCGGAGGACGTCAGCGAGAGCGTGCCCCAGATCAGCGTCGGCCGTGGCGGGGCAATGCGCGACAACGGGAATGCGGCCGAAGTAAAGGGCGCCTTCCACGTCAATCGGCGTGAGCCGATCGGTCATCCAGCCGACGGCGACCGCTGCCAGAGCGTGGCCATGGGCGATGGCGTGGTGGTCGGTGTGTTCGTAGATTTTGAGATGGACGACAAGCTCGCTGCTGGCAATCTCGCGTTCGTGCTCGGTCGGCTTGGGGCTGGTGGTGACGAGATCACCCGCGCCCAAGTCGGACAACATAGCTCCCGTTCGTGTGACGATGATTCGATCGTGTTGACGTACGGAGAGGTTGCCGGAGTGGGAGTTGTTACACCGGCAGGTGTGAAGAACCGTGCCCGCGCGTTGAAAATCAGCCAGTACGCCAGCCGGCAAGGTTTCGGACACGATCGCATCGCTCCATGTGGCTGTATCGTGACGGGTGACAACGCAACGTCGCGTCGATGCGATCGTCACTATAGCTCAACGATGATCTTGTGTCATGAAGGCCCGCTCGTGACGTGATCCGGGTTTTGCACGCGCCCGGGGGCGGTTTTGACGTCATGCGCTTTTGGCGGCGCGGGTTTTCTTTGTTTTGGCTTTGCGTGCGGGCTTGCGCGCCGTTGCGGTGATCGATTCGTAGCGCTCGATGAACTTCTTTGCGGGAACGCGCTTGATCGTCTGACCAATGACCTTGAGCGGCACGTCTTCGATCTTCTTGAACCGCACGCATGATTTGCCCATGTCGAGTTTTTTGCCGGTTTTCGTCCACGCTGCGCGAAACCATTCCTGGAGATCCGAATCGCTGTAGAGGCACATCAGATAGATCGACATGTGATTCTTCTGCGACGCCAACCCGGCGAAGGGCAAAGGTTGTTTGGGGTCGCAGTGATAGCCGGCAGGGTAGACGCTGTGCGGTACGAAGTATCCGATCATTCCGTACTGCATGCCTTCCTCGTAGCCTGTTGGCAGGTT
>CAYQFV010000051.1:5471-13593 GCA_964416845.1 uncultured Phycisphaeraceae bacterium
CGAAGTATCCGATCATTCCGTACTGCATGCCTTCCTCGTAGCCTGTTGGCAGGTTCTTGAGGATGACCGCCCGGACCGCTTCCAACGCTTCGCGTCGATCATCCGGCAAACATGCGAGGTATTCGCCGACTGTTTTCGCCTTGGTCGTCATGCTCCGACGGTACCACAAGCTCGCAGCGCGTGCCACACCAGCCGTTCCCGCATCAAGAAAGAGCGTGTGCCCATCGTCCGTGGCAGCGACTTGTCACTGGACATCCCAAGTCCGAATCGGAACGAAGCCTCAAAAGAGACGGTCGATCCGCCGGAACACGATCATTCGTCCCTCCGAACCTCTGGTTCGTCGAACGACGCTGTTCTCGATGAAAACTTGCTGGGCTACTTTCACAGAATGACGGCTTCATCGATGTTGCCGCGTACCGCTTGAAGGATGCTCACAGGCGATGTCGTGTGCGGCAGCGTCCCGATGCCCAGGGTTGCCCAGGAGTGTCATGCGGCCGCCCCTACACGCGTCACCGCGATCTGCGCGCCACGGAATCTCGGGGGTGCGCGTGTTCCAAACCGGGCCCCGCGTTGGTCATCCGCGAGTGCAAGCAAAGCTCGCGCTCAGCCGCACCTTGCCCATACGTAGCGAACGCCTATGATCGCGTGTGTGACATCGGCCGGTGAAAATCCATCCACGCAACGCCCAGCCGCTGACCTTGAGCGGGCGCTGATCGAGCAGAGCGAAGCCCTTCGCGCGGTGTTCGATTTGAGCGACTGGTTCGCGGGGGCGGCTGACCTTCAGACCGTTCTCGATGCGACCGCCAAACGCGTCGCGGAAGTGATGAACGTCAAGGCGTGCGGTATTCGTTTGCTCAACGAACACACCGGCGAACTAACGATCAAGGCATCTTACAATCTCTCGGACACCTATCTGAACAAGGGGCCGGTGGTTGTTAACGAGAATCCGATTGACGCAGCCGCCATGGCCGGCGAAACCGTCTACGTCGAAAACGCCTGGAACGACCCTCGTGTTCGCTACCCGCAGCAGGCCAAAGCCGAGGGCTTGGTCAGCGGGTTGTGCGCCCCGCTGACCTATCGAGGTCAGACCGTGGGGGTCATTCGTGTCTATTCCGACAAGCCGCACCGTTTTTCCGGGGCGGAGAGGGCGCTGCTTCGTGCCGCCGGCACGCAGGCTGCGGCGGGCATCATTGAATCTCGCCTCATCGACGAGCATCGCAAGTCGGAGCGCTACTTGCGCCAAGTGCAATACGCCGGGGAAATCCAACGACGGATGATTCCCGATAAGTCGCCCGAACATCCATGGGCAACGTTTGGATGCGTTTACGCACCGAGTCTGGATGTCGGTGGCGACTTCTACGATTTCATCGAACTGCCCGGGGGCGAGCTCGGGGTTGCCATCGCAGACGTCGTCGGGAAAGGCATCCCTGGCGCCCTGATGATGGCTTCGGTACGATCGGCCTTGCGGGCTCATACAGCCCACGACCATTGCATGGAAGATCTTATGGCCCGTGTGAATCGCCACATGTGTCACGACACACTGGTGGGCGAGTTCGCGACGGTGTTCTACGGCGTTCTCTCCAATGACACACGACAGCTCTCTTACGTCAACGCCGGCCACGACCCCCCTTTGTTACTCCGCAACAAAGAGTTTCGTAAGCTCGACGTTGGCGGCATGATCATCGGCGTTGTGCCGGATTGTCGGTTCGATTCCGAAACGATCGACCTCGAGCCGGGAGATCTGATCGTTCTCTATACCGATGGCGTGATCGACGCTATGAACTTCGACGGCGAGCACTTCGGACGGGAGCGCTTGCGCGAATCGATTCTCAAGTACTCCTCGACGGACGCCGCCATCGTCGCCCAACAGATCATGTGGGACACGCGCCGCTTCACCGGCCTCGCTCCCCAAACGGACGACATCACAATCGTCGCCGTCAAGGTGACCGAACGACCATCGGAACGCGAAGTGGTGGATGAGGCGTGCCCAAGCGAGAAGCAGACGTAGTTTTCCGCAGCAGTGATCGATAGCAATACGGATCTCGATTGCGGGGACGTCCCGAATTCCGCGTCGCTTCGAGACCATACGATCCCGACGCCGAGTATGGCGATCAATTGACTGTGAAGGTTATCGATGCGAAGTTAAAACCCTCAAAAGACTCATCGAAAACGGAGATGGAATACTCTTGGCCCGATTGCAGAGCAGGGGCGGTCTCGGGTAGATCGTCGGGCAGGGCACTGCGCTTCGTGTTCGGACGGCTGTAGTCGCCATACTGCAGCGGCGAAACAATCGGCACCAGGGAAGAGTTCTCGTCACGAACTGCTACCAGATCGTAGAGAAGAGACCCATCTGAGTCGGCGAGGGTTATGTTTCGCACACCAGTGAACTCGAAACTGATCGTAGGGAATGCAGATTCGCCGCTCAAGCTGATTTGGGCGCGCGACGGATCGGGCCCGGTGAATCCGTCGCCTGTTGTAACGAACGTGATTTCGAACGCCCCGATCGGCCCGTCAGTGTTCATGTCCGGTGGTTCGGTGTTGTCTCCCTCATTCGGGCCACTCAGGACAATCACACAAAATGTCGCATTGGGTTGTACGGCCCGCAGTGCGCGTCTGGAACTGGAATCTGAACATCCAATCTCGGCCGTTTGTTCGATAAACGTATTCACGCCACTGCCAACGCTGTAGATGCCGAACATGTCGCCAATCCGTCGGGGCACGGCCAACGGCGAGATACTCAGAACGAAGCCCGTGAAGCCGTCCTTAATGACCTCTACTGCTTCACGCGACGCTTCATAGACATCGGCTGTTTCATTAACTACTGATCGGGAAAAAGTGTTGGCTGAGTAGCTGATCGTAACAGCCGTCCCGGTAATGGCTACCACAACGAGAACGCCTCCGACTACTGCCAAAACAGTCCCAGACAACACCGCGCCAGTCTCTGCTATGTAGAGTCCCGTGCCACTGACGACGGCGCCCAGTAATCCACCCAATGCTCGTTCGCCCGGTACGGCGAATCTTCTGGTCTCCTGTGCCCATTCGGATATCCGCGCGAGCGGATCGAAGGTACTCGGCGTATCCTCTATCGCGTCGCTGAACCGAGTAACCCTGGCTGCTCTAGCATCTGCATTCAGATACTCGAGCATACCTTGAGCATATGATGCCAGTATGCGGTCCGTCATGGCCAGATCATCCGCAGAAAGCGTCACATCTCCCACGCCGGGAACTTCAGCCGTGTACGATCCCGTCGTTTCAATGTCACGGATCATTTCCTCAACCACAGCCATCTGCGAAGCGATCATTTGCTTCGCGTCATCCATGTTCAGCGTTTGGTTGAGTACGTCGAGGTTAGCCTGAGCGTCCACGAACTCCTCCTGGGCGAATCGCAACACGGCCACCGTCACGGCTCCAGGAGTCACATCCCCAATCGCCGGAAGATCGGTAATCGTGAGTGGATCAGCGGACACCCTTCCGAATACCGACACGTTCACTTCACCGCTTCCAATCTCGCCAGTTGTGAGGTCGAAGAACAACGGGACCACTACGTCGACCTTTCCGTCCGTGGTGGCCATCGATCGAATTGAAAGATCGTAGTCTCCCGCCCCGAAGAATCTGACGAGTACAGTGTTCCCCGCGCGCACGAACGGGTGTTGAACGGTCAGAAACTGACCTGGACTAAGCGTCTTTGCGGATAGAACGACGTCGTCAGAGCCCGCGCTACCATCACTGGGGGTTCCCGCGGGCGCAGAGCAGCCGACAAAGCCGGTTTGTCCGATGATGACGAGCCCGACCGTCATGATTCTGATTAGCTTGTTACGCGATCCACGATCCACGAGTTTTCCACCTTTCTTCAAGTGTCGATCCAACGACATCGCCACGACGAGTCTCGACCGACATCGCTGTCCCATCGAGCTCGGTTCGGAATGCCGGCGCAGGCGCAGGCGGTCGCCGGGGCGACGCCGCAGGCCAAACCGATCACCGGAAGCACGGATATGGCGTTTATTCTGGGCAACAGCATCGTCATGCAGCCGTACACTCCAAAGCGGCACGCCAAGTCGGTAGGGCCCACTCGAGCAATAACGATGTCCGGCCTGCCCAAACGCCCAAAACGATGCCGCACGATACCGAAACCGGCCCCTCCCCACAAGAAACAAGGTGGGGCGTTGGCCATGACCCCTGTCGGAGTAGGGCTCCCGGGCAACCCGGAGTCCTACTCCGACTGGGTTTGGCGGCGGCTGGTGTCGTCGCGCCGCTCACTGGGTTAGAGTATGGCCGTTGTGACGCAGGCAGGCCCTCCCATTCCCAAACACGCCGCGCAGATGAAGGGGAACGCGCGCGCGCAGTTCGATCGCTGGGCGGGATCCTATGATCGATCATTGCTCAATATCTTTCTGTTCAGGCCGGCGTATATGACGTTGATGAAGGAGATCGCGCGATGGCATCGCGCGCGGCCGGGGCCGTTTCGGCTGCTGGATGTCGGTAGCGGGACCGGCACGCTGGCTGCGTTGCTGGCAGGGTCGGGTTGGCCTGTTGAGGTGGTGGGGCTGGATTACGCGTCGCGAATGTGCTCGGTGGCGTCGGAGAAGGCTGCGCTCGCAAACGTGTCGCATCAGGTTCAGTTCGTCAACGCCGACAGCGAACGGCTTCCGTTTGCGGACGGGCGGTTCGATCTGATCACATGCTCTCATTCGTTTCATCATTATCCGCATCAGGCGGCTGTGGTGGCGGACATGGCCCGAGTGACCGCACCGGGCGGGCGTGTGATCATTATTGACGGGTTCCGCGACTGCGCGATCGGTTGGGTGGTTTTTGACGTCATCATCAATCACGTTGAAGACAATGTTCACCACGCTCCCTGGCCTGTGATGCACGACTATTTTGTCAAGGCGGGGCTGCAGAGCATTCGCCGGCGGAAGCTTGGGTTTTGGCTTCCCGCGTTTGCGACGATCGGCGATCGGTAGTCGGGCTGGCTGGGGATCGAAGCAGTAACGAACCGCTCATCAAGCTAACGGGGTTTGGATTGGGCGAAGATCAGTCGGCGAGAAGGCGTTTTGCCCGGCCGACAAGCGTGAACGAGCCGGTGATGCAGATAAGGTCGTCGCGGGTGACGGCGCGGCGGGCGATGGAGAGGGCTTCGACAAGGTCGTCGGCGACTTGGCACATTTTGGTGGATACTTTGCTGAATCGGGCGGCTAGGTCGACCGGATCGGCAGCGCGGGCGGAGCCGGCGTGGGTGAAGATGACCTTGTCAGCGCCGAGCCGGACGTAGTTGAGCATGCCGGTGACGTCTTTGTCTTTCTGGCAGCCGAAGATGATGACCATGGAATCGTAGGGGATGTTCTGCCCGATGGCGCGCATGAGGGCGTCGATGCTGGCAGCGTTGTGAGCGCCGTCGACGAGGATGCGTGGCTCGGTCGTGAGCACCTCCATGCGGCCTGGGAGGTTGACCCCGGCGAGCCCGTCGACGGCTCTTCGATCGTCGATGTCGAAGCCTCGCGTTTTGAGGATGTCGAGCATGCCCAGCGAAAGGGCGCAGTTGATGGCCTGGTGGTCTCCCAGCAGGGGGGCGCGAACGTGCTCGAAGTGGCTGGTGGGCGTCGTGACGCAGATTCTAGTGTGCGGGCCAGTGCCACGAGACGATTCGAACCGGTAGCTAAAGCCGTTTTCCCGACCGGTCATGTGCATGGAGCAGTCGTGCTGTTCCGCTTCGTCGCGGAGAATGCGTTCGACGGATTCTCGCTGAGGCGAACTGACCACGGAAATACCGGACTTGAAGACGCCGGCCTTTTCGCGAGCGATTTCTTCCAACGTCGAGCCAAGTTGCTCGGTGTGGTCGAAGCTGATGCTGGTGATGCCGATGACCTCGGGCTTGAGGACGTTGGTGGCGTCGAGTCGTCCGCCGAGGCCTGTTTCGATGACGGCAATGTCGACGTTCTTGTCAGCGAAGTAAAGGAACGCCACCGCTGTGATGAGTTCAAAATACGTTGGCTCGCCAACGCGCGGCTTGGCGGCTGCGGCGCACACCTTGTTAAGTAGGCGAGTGAAGATAATTTCGGGGATCAACTCGTCGTTGATGGCAATACGCTCGCGGACGTCGAGAATGTGCGGAGACGTGAAGCACCCGACGCGCAGACCGCAACCTTGAAGCATGTGGCTGAGCATCGCAACGGTGCTCCCCTTGCCCTTCGACCCAGCAACATGGGCACTCTTGAAGCGACGATGAGGGTTTTCCAGGGCAGTGAGAAGCCGCTGCATCCGAGCGAGATTGAACTTCGTTTCGCCAGTACGAGACACAATCGGCGTGCGCTCGTAGTTGACGACGGAATTCAAATAATTAATCGCGGATCGATAAGTCCGGATTGTGCGGGCTGTGCCGGTTTTGCCCTTTGCCGGTTTGTTCTTGAGGGTTGTAACCATTTTCACCACCGTATTATAACGAAGAGGGACGTTGCCGTCAACGAAACGTCGACTGATCGACGAATCCGGTGACGAGCGAAACCCGCTCATAACTAATTGTCGCAAAATGCTTTATTAACAGGTTCGGACCGCCAACGGTAGCGCCGACGCGTGTTCACCCCAGTACAGATCACATCGCTCGAAACACGCCAATATCGCGGATCCGACCCACGAGGAAAGCCACACACTACTATTGGCATAACGTCATGCCAACGGGACCATTATAGCACATTCGCCCCTCGTTTGACCAGGGGGCGGGGATCAATTGATTGTGAAAATGTCGGCCGTCACGTCGATTCTGGGTAACGACGGCGTCAGCGTACCAGATGGGGATCATTTGGAAGTGATTTTCTGAAACGTAGCGGTGATTCAACATGGGGTGGCGGTAGAACCGAGGATTGAGATCTCTCGGAAATCGAACTTTTTTTGTGGGATGACCGGGTCGAACGCGCGTTTGAGGGTGGATTCGGTGATGGCGAAGCCGACGGGACGGGCGCACAATAGATTGGGTGCGAAGGTGTCGGGCCGGGCCATCGGGGGCACGCGAGATAGCTGTGGTTGGGAAATGGTAGAGCCATGGATCGAGAGATGGACCTGAAGTGGAAGCATGCGACAACTCGTGTGGTCATCGGCGATGGCGCGCTGCGTGGATTGAGCGACCACTGCCGTGCGGTCGGGCGGTTTGAGCGTGCGTTGGTGGTTACGGATGAGAACGTGGCTGACCTGTTCGGCAATCGTGCGGCGGAGACACTGCGGGCGGGCGGGTGTGCTGTGGAGGTGGCGGTTGTTCCTGCGGGAGACGCGAGCAAGTCTTTGAGTCGGGCGGAGTTGCTCTACGATCGGCTCGCGTCGTCTGGGGTGGCTCGTGACGGTGCGGTCGTCGCGGTTGGGGGTGGGGTGGTGACGGACTTGGCGGGTTTTGTTGCGGCGACGTGGATGCGCGGGGTGGCGGCGGTGCTGTGTCCGACGACGCTCGAGGCGGACATTGATGCGGCCATCGGTGGCAAAACGGGCGTGAATCATTCATCCGGGAAGAATCTGATTGGGGTGTTTCGCCATCCGCGGTTGGTGGTTGTTGATACGGCGTGCTTGAAGACGCTTTCGGATCGAGACCTGGCAGCCGGCATGGCTGAATCGGTGAAGCACGCGGTGATTACGAACGAGTCGTTTACTGCTTGGCATGAAGACAACGTGTCGGCAGTGTTGGGACGGGACGAGGCGACGTTGGGCGAGCTGATCGCGCGGAACATCGAGATCAAGGCGGCGGTTGTGGCGAGTGACGAGCGAGAGGAGAGCGGCGCCCGTGCGGTGCTGAATTTTGGTCATACGATCGGGCATGCGATTGAGACGGTGAGCGGGTATCGACTTCGGCATGGTGAGTGCGTGTCGCTGGGGATGGTGGCTGCCTGCCGATTGTCAGCGACGATGGGCTTGTTGGCGAACGATGTGGTTGATCGTATTGAGAGGTTGTTGCGGGCGTATGGATTGATGACGCGTCTGGATCAGCCTGTAGATGTTGATGCGGTCCTTGGCCACGTGGGTCGTGACAAGAAGACGATGGCCGGCCGAGTACGGTTCGTCCTGTTGACCGGGTTGGGCGAGACGGTCATTGAGTCCGAAGTGCCGGACGACGCGATTCGTGCTGCGATCGCGTCGGTCCAACCGG
>CAYQFV010000051.1:13693-22916 GCA_964416845.1 uncultured Phycisphaeraceae bacterium
CGGCGTTGCCGGCCTTGATGGCTGCGCGGAGCCATTTGAGGGCTTTGCGTTGGTCCTTGGCGACGCCTCGGCCGGTGTTGTACATAACGCCGAGGTTGGACATGGCGCCTGGGACGCCCGCTTCGGCGGCCTTTCGGAACCATGTCACGGCGAGTTTGTCGTCTCGTGGAAGTCCGCGTCCGGCGGCGTAGATGACACCGAGCATGCCCATCGCGTCGGGATGGCCTTTGGCTGCCGCTGCGGCGTACCATTGGGCCGCTTTGGCCTGGTCCTTGGTCGTGCCCCGACCGGTGTCGTACATGGCGGCGAGGTTGAACATGGCCTGGGTGATACCCTGGGCGGCGGCTTTGGTGTACCAGGCGAAAGCTTTCGCGGGATCGGGCTTGGTTCCGCGTCCTTGGTCGTACATGAGGGCGAGGTTGCACATTGCTTCGCCAACGCCCTGGGCGGCTGCGACTCGATAGCGGTCGATGGCTTCTCTGTCGCTTTGGGGAACGCCTTGGCCTTTCTCGTACAGGACGGCGAGGTTGAAGTTGGCCCGCGGGTCACCGTTGAGGGTGGCTTTGGTCAGCCATTCGACGGCGGCCTTGTCGTCGCGTTTGGTTCCCCTGCCTTGGGCGTACATGATGCCGACGTTGGCCATCGCACCGGGGACTTCCTTCGCTGCTGCTTTTTGAAACCATTGGAACGCCTTCTTCGCATCGGCAGGCCTTCCTTGCCCGCGTTCGTACATGAGACCGAGGCTGAGCATGGCGGGGCCATTGCCTTTGTCGGACGCCTTTTGAAACCAATCAGCCGCCTTCGCTTCATCTTTGGGAACACCCTGTCCGGTGAGGTACAAGGTTCCAAGCGTGAGCATGGCTTGTGCGTCGCCCTTGGCGGCTGCCTCGCGATATTTGGCGACGGGAACGGGTGGAGGAGGATCGGCCAGTTTCGCGCCGCCGGCTGGCTGAGCGCCGGCGAATCCCGTCGCGAATGCGTTGCAGAAGAAGACGGCAATTGCGCAGGCCATCGGAGTTCGTTTTCTCGGACGTAAGATGGTGTTCATCGGTGGTTCCTCGTGCTCATCAAACCAACATGACCAGTCCACATTATAATCTCGTCAAATCGGGGATGTAAGCCCAGTAACCATCGGAATCGGGGTTCACTCCGATGAGAGAGGCCGATGCGCAGGCGGGGCGGCGGGGGTTGGATGATGCTTTTGCGACTACGACTTGCGCGTTGTTCCCGGGGCGATATGCAGCTTACGGCAGTCCTCCGCAGCAGGGGTCGACGCCGCTGAAGGCGTCGAGTATGGCGAAGAGGTCGAAGAGGTTGACCGTGCCGTTGCCGCCGCAGGGTTGGACGTCCTGATCGGCGAGCGGGCAGGTCGTGAAGTCGCCACCAAAGCCATCCAACACGCAGAACAGATCGAACAGGTTCACCGTCGCATCGAGCGTTACGTCACCGTACTGGGAGATGGGCGTGTTCTTGCACACACCTGCCACACACCGGTCGGACGTGCACGCGTTGCCGTCGTCGCATAGTGACGCGTGCTGACACCGATTGTTCACGCACGTATCCTGCGTACACGCGTTCACATCATCGCATTCAGCGTCACCAAAACACGGCAGCATGATAAGCCCGGCCTCGAGGTCGCCCTGCGGATTGCCGAGCATTCCGGCGATCACGTGCCCGTCCGGTGTGATGTCACATCCTAAAACCCAATCAAACCCGGTATCGAGCAGGTTCAGCCCGTACTCGTTGGCCAGCAACACCTGCAGATCGATCACGCCATGCGCCTGATCCCAATAGAACTCGAACCACCCGACCGCTCGGGAACCATCGCCTGAAAGGCCATGCACCTCGGAAGTTAGAATATCAGGTGGAATTCCCAGTCCGACCATTCCTCCAGCCTCGGTCCAGCGAAACCCTTCCGTAAACATCCCGCCCACCGCAGACTTGCTGCCCCCGACGACCACTGAACCGTCGACCGATATGTCCCGCGCAAAACTCAGCGACTGTCCCCCGGGCAGATCGCCCAAACCCACCATGCCGGTGGCGGCAGTCCATCGAAACGCTTCATTCAAGCCGTTGAAAAACCCAACACCCACGATCGTCGAGCCGTCGGGCGTCATTCCATAGCAATCCCCGCCCCCAATTGAAACCATTCCGTCCGCTTCAGTCCACCGGAATGCTTGCTGCCCGAGATTGGAGAAACCAGCACCTGCGATCACTGCCCCGTCGGCGGAGACCGCTCCGGCTGTCGAATGGAATCCGCCCCCAGGAAAGTCGCCCATTGCGACCATTCCTCCGCTGGCTGTCCATCGAAAAGCCTCGTCTGTTGTATTGGACATGGCAATGCCGACAATAACCATTCCGTCGCCCGATACAGCAAATGCTTCGCTTTCTGTTGAACCGGGTAGGACACCCAATCCGGCCATTCCCGTCGCAGCCGTCCAGCGAAACGCTTCCAAGCCCGTTGCCGTGTCGCTGACGCCGGCAACAACGCTCCCATCATCGGACACGCTTTGGGCGTTGCTAAAGAAATCTCCTCCGGGTAGGTCACCCAGCGGAAGGAATGTCGCCACAGGTTGAGCCAAAGACACTGCACCATTGCACAACAAGCATACTGTCAAGATCAGTAAAGCAGTGATGTGTTCGCTCTCGACTAGTCGTACGATCATCATTCATTCCTTGTAACGCGAAACCGCGACGGCCGCCTAGACGGCGCCCGGGATGACTGTCTGCATGCAGCCGACGGGATCCGCTGAGCGGGCGCGCGAAGCCGGCGCGTATTAGTTGACAGTAATCAAAGCATCTGATGTGACATTAACGGTCATCGGGGCGCCGTTGGTGTCGCCGGCCAGAATCCCATCACTGCCGTCCGAAAGCAGGGTGGAAACGGTGAACTGCCCACTAGCAGACGCAGACGCCGTGAACGTGATGGTTCCCAGATATCGTTCTTCCGTGGAAGACACACTTCCGCTCGAAAGAGTACACACCGCGCGGTGCGTCAACACGTCTATTGCGTGAAGGTTGTCCAGTCCATTGAACACGAAATCCGTGCGAAACTGGTCAATGCTCAAAGCGGTTACGTCCAACGTTCCTCTGCCACCGCCGCTTGCGACAAGCTGTAACTCGTACCCGCGCAGATCGGTCAGTCCGGATGCGAACACGTCGACATCAACCGCGCCGCTCGCTGACACCGCGGCGCTTCGAGCTGCGAGGCGAATGCTGATCGACGCCGGTGGAGCAGACCCACCGGGCGACAATGTAGCGAACGACCCACCACCCGACGAGGCCATCATGCCTCCACTGCAATTGCAAGGGTCAATACCGTTCTTGGCGTTTTGTGCCGCGAAGATGTCAAAAACGTTAATTGTGTTGTTCCCCGAACACGGCTCGATGTCCATGTTGTGTGCAGAACAAGGAAGAGTGAACACGCCTGCGAAGCCGTCGAGTACGGCGTTTACGTCGTCATCTGTAATCACGCCATCAGGACCACAGCATTTACCTGCACCGGCGACGTCAGCATATGCACTGGGACCGTTCGAGCACCCGGCGGCACAAATGTCGAACGTGCACGCCGTGCCGTCATCACAGTCGCTCGGGCTGCACGCGTCGAAAGTCACCATCCAGGCTTCGGTGACGTTGGTGTCTGTGTGTAATCCTCTTCCGACGATGACTTTCCCATCATCCGAAACGCCTCTGGCATATTCAAGATTTGTCGACGCGCTCAAGGTCACACCATGCTCCATTGTGAGCATGTCTTTCAGGGTTCGCATCCCAAGCGCCGGATCCCAAACAAACGCTTCGTCCACGTTGCCGGTTGCTTTGCCTGCCCCGACCACGACAGCGCCGTTGGCTGACACGTGAATAGCCTCGGTGCTGGTCACTCCCGTCAAGTCATCGAGACCGCGAAGGCAGACGGTTCCGCCAGCGTCTGTTTCCTGCCAGAGAAAAGCCTCTTTGCCGATCCCTGACGTTCCCCATCCAACAATGATTCTGCCATCTGCGGAAATCCCGTATGCTTCGCTTTGTGCGATTCCCCCTGGCAGGTCACCCAACCCTTGAATCGTCGTGCTCGGGGCAACCCAACGCGCAGCTTCGGACAACTCAGTCAATAAATGAATACCGTAACCGACGACGACGCTCGCGTCGTCTGATACATCTCGTGCGAAGTTGTATGGAAACGGCTGGAACCCATCGAGCGTTTGGAATCTCGGCGTGCGGTTGTTGTCCCAAGTGAACGCGACCTCGCCGTTGAAAGCGTAACCCCTGCCAACGAGGAGTGACCCGTCCGCGGATGCCGAATAGACTCTGCTGTCGTTTGTGCCGAGGGGAAGGTCGCCGATACCGAGCATGACGTTGTTCATCCACTGAAACCCGTTGGTTCGGTCGGTACCCATGTCATCGATCGTGCCATATCCAACAATCACGTTTCCGGAATTGGATGCACCGAGCGCCTCACTGTGAAACCCGCCTGTCGGCAGATCGCCAAGCGCAGTAAACCCTCCCGTGCTGGTCCAACTGAACGCCTCTAACCCGTTATTGGAGCAGGAGACCCCGACCACGACCGACCCGTCAGCCGACACGTTCATCGCGTCGCTATACACAGCGGGACAGCCGTTGCTTCCCCCCAAGTCACCCAACCACTGGAAGGTTGCGGTAGCTTGCGCGAACGCTACCCCCCCCCCTGAACCCATACAAAAACCAACCAATGCGACCGTAAGTCGTTGTTTTTTCGACGTTTGCATGCTCATCTCCTTGTGGCCCGAGTGAATCCAAACAACCGGCCTAACGCCCCCAAACGGGCGGTGATGCGCTGGTACTTTGGAAGGCGCGTGCGGGCGCGATGGGGAATTGGGTGGGTCGTCAAGGGTGCAGGTGCCCGCGGGAACACCGCTTCTCAGTAGAGAAAACTCTGCGGAGCGTATGAGAATTCCAAGAATTCTTGAAAAACATTTGTGCGACGCAAGGTTGGGCGATGGACAATGCTCGTGAGGATCGCAAACTGGGACATGTTCGTCTCCATTGTCAAGGTTGACGCCCGATGTTGCGCGGGCCTACTGAGTAGTGTTGACAGGTCGGCGGGCGCCTGCGGGCGACGGGTGCGTTCGAATTGTCCGGCTCGCGCGTTGACGCTTGCGTGAGCGGGGCTTGCGATGCGCAGCGTATCAGATTGCGCTGCCGCAAGTCAAGAAACAGCGGATTGGCCGTGGGGAGAGCGTGACGGTTTCGGTGGGTGTCGCATTCTCTGCCGCGGGCGCGGGGTGGCGGACACATTGTTCGCGCGAGAGCATGCAGTCCCCGGCGTTTCGCGTCACAGGCGTTTGTACTTCCAACCGGAACGTTGCGTCATGACGCTAAGAATCGGGCACGCACACCGGATTCCAGACTGCCGAAACTGTTGTGCGCATGTCGTTGGGTAGGGCACTTCTGGCGACGAATTTTTCACTTGAACTGGGCAGTAGGTCCGGATAACATGGCCGCGTGAGGTTCGGCGTGTGGGAAAACCCACGGGCCGTTCGCGTGGTCTGGCCTCACGCCTTGCTGTAGGTTTCCTCGTTGTTCAACGATCAGCCAACAGCCATCTCTCGGCGTCAAGAGAGTTCGTCTTTGGTGACGCATTTTGTACGGGCTGAATTAACGTCCGCCGGGGCCCACTTCGACGGCGCTCGGCCGCTTGTCGTGGTCGAGTTTCACGCATTTCGTTTTGCTAGGAGTAAGAGAACAATGACAGGACGCACAGGAGTGAGGGATCACTATTCGGGCACGCTTGCGATCGTTTCCGTGTTTGTGATGGGCATTTCGTTGGTGTTGTGTCCGATGGCTGCGAAGGCAGGCCCGCCTCGAGCCATAGCGGAGCCGTTGCCGGTTGAAACTCCGGCGGAGTCAACCTTGAAATTGGTTGCACCGGTAGACTATCGCGATGGGGCAGGCGACCGAGTCAGTGTTCTCGTGCACTTCCGTCCTGTGCTGCGACGTGGGATGGCAGAGCGTGCGAACGTCAAAGCCGAAGTACAAAAGTTTGGTGGGTACGTTCAATACGAGTACGACAACGTGCTTCCCAATGTGATCAATCTGCGGGATGTACCTGAGTCTCAGCTTGCCGCGTTGCAAAACATGCCGGGCGTGGTTCGGGTTGAACGCGACAAGATGGTCCATGCCTACCTTGACGACAGCACGCCGCTCATCCGGGCGTTGCAGAGTCAGATCACGGCTGCGGGATTGATAGCGGACGGGTCGAACGTCCGTGTTTGCATTATCGACACGGGGATCGACTCCGACAATCAGATGTACGCAACACGAATCGACACGGCGGCCGGCCGCGACTTCGTCAACAACGACAACAATCCCGAAGACGATAACGGACACGGTTCACACGTGTCTGGCATTGCATTGGGTGGAACGGGCCTCTCACGAACGGTGTGCAGTGTGTCCAATCCATTCCAGGGTGTTGCGCCGAACGCGACGCTGATCGGTGTGAAAGCGTTGGATGCGGCTGGGAGCGGATCGTTTTCAAACATCGTCGCTGCGATCAATTACTGTGCGGACCAGACGGCCACTGGCGGCCGCGCTGATATCATCAGTATGAGTTTGGGCGGCGGACAGTTCACCGGGACGTGTGACTCGGACAGTGGCGCGGCGGCGGCGAACAATGCAGTTAATGCAGGCGTGGTGGTCATCGCTGCGTCGGGCAATGATGGCTTCGCGAACGCGATGGGTACACCTGCGTGCGGATCGCAGGTCATCGCCGTCGGCGCGACCTATGATGCAAGCTTTCCGAACTGTGCGAACTCGACGACGTCGTTTAACTGGGGCGTTTGCACGGACAACAGCCCGGCTGTCGATAGCATCGTTTGCTTCAGCAACAAGAGCGATTTTCTGGATGTTGTCGCTCCCGGTTGCAATACATTCTCGGCATCGAACGCGGCTGGCGGTACGAGTATCACTGCCAAGTGCGGTACGAGCATGGCAACGCCGCAGGTTGCCGGACTGGCGGCGCTGCTTCTGAACGCTGATCCGTCGCTCACGCCGGCCAGTGTACGCCAGATTCTCCGTGACGGTGCGATTGACTTCGGCGCGACGGGCTTCGATCGCTCCTATGGATTCGGTCGCATCGACGCCATCAATTCATTGCAGATGGTGTCGCCCGGGTGCGTGATCAATGCCGATTGCGACGACCTTGCCCCGTGCACGACCGATGCATGCGTTGGCGGTTCGTGTTCGTTTACGCCAATCTCCTGCCCGGCGGGTCAAACGTGCGTCGGCGGCATTTGCGAGGGACAAGGAGGGTGTTGTACCGGTACAGCGTGTGCGATCGACAGCCCGAGCAATTGTTCCGCGGCGGGGGGATCCTATCTTGGAGATGGAACGACATGTGGCAGCGGTTCTGCCGGGAATCCAACGGTGTATTCCAGCGCTCCATCGGCCGCCATTCCCGACGGGGGCGGCGCGGGCAACCCTGCAACTGACACGATCAACGTACCTGATGCTTTCACGATCGCCGATGTCAACGTCGACTTGGACATCACGCACACCTGGGTGGGCGACGTGACGGTCACGGTGTCACACTTGGGCACGACCGTAACGGTGTTGGACCGACCGGGCGTTCCGGCATCCACATTCGGCTGCTCGAATGACAACTTCAGCGGCATACTCCTCGACGACGAGGGGACCGGCGGGACGATCGAAGCTCAATGCGTCACCAATCTGACCTCACCGCCGAACTACACGCCGAACAACGTCCTGAGTGCGTTTGACGGGTTGGACTCATCCGGCGCGTGGACCGTTACGGTGTACGACAGCGTGAGTCAGGACAGTGGAACGTTGGTCAGTTGGTCGCTCCACATCGATGCCCAGGGATCGAACCCGTGCGTCGGCGGTTGTGTGACGAATGCTGATTGCGACGACGGCGTCTTCTGCAACGGTGCAGAATCCTGCGTTGGCGGTGTCTGCCAGGCGGGAACGGCTGTGAATTGCAACGACGGCGTGGGTTGTACCACTGACACGTGCAACGAGGCCACAGCGTCCTGCGATAATGTCCCCAGCAACGCTGCCTGCGACGACGGTATGTTCTGCAACGGGGTCGAGACGTGTGATGCCGTTTTGGACTGCCAGGCGGGCACGGCTGTGAATTGCAACGACGGCGTTGCGTGCACCACGGACCTGTGCAATGAAACCACGAATGCGTGCGACAACACGCCAGACAACGCCGCGTGCAGCGATGGGGTTTTCTGCAATGGTGCGGAAACGTGTGATGCCGTTCTCGGCTGCCAGTTGGGCACTGCGGTGAATTGCAACGATGGTGTTGCGTGTACCACGGACTCGTGCAATGAAACGACGAACGCCTGTGACAATACGCCGAATAACGCAGCCTGCGATAACGGTTTGTTCTGCGACGGTGTAGAAACGTGCGACGCCGTTCTGGACTGCCAGGCGGGCACTGCGGTGAATTGCAACGATGGTGTTGGGTGCACGACGGATACGTGCAACGAGGCAACCGCGTCATGCGACAACGTTCCCAGCAACGCCGCCTGCGACAATGGACTGTTCTGTGATGGCGTGGAAACGTGCGACGCGGCGCTCGATTGCCAGGCTGGCACGCCCCCATGTGCGGCAGGCCAAGGATGCAATGCGGCGACTCAAACGTGCACGACCGGCGGATGCGTGACGAACGCTGATTGCGACGACGCCAACGCATGCACGGTGGACGTTTGTTCCGGCGGGGTATGCTCCAACACGTGTTCGAGCAGCGTGTCGACGTTCCCCTATTCCGAGAACTTCGATGCGGGGTTCGGTCTGTGGACCAATGTCACCGGCGACGTGTTCGATTGGACCCGTCGTAGCGGGTCGACCCCGTCGTCGAACACCGGACCCTCCGGAGACCACACGACCGGTTCCGGATTCTACGTCTACACCGAAACGTCCTCGCCGCGCGTCTCGGGCGATACGGCTATTCTCGAAGGGCCGTGTTTGGACCTCTCTGGTGCTTCCAGTGCGACCCTCACCTTCTGGTACAACATGTTCGGAAGCACGATGGGTACGTTGGAGGCGGAAGTGTCCTCGGACTGCACGGTGTGGACCAACGTCTTCTCCTTGTCGGGAGACCAGGGCACAACGTGGTTCCAGGGCACGATCGATCTGACGTCGATGGCTGGGCTTTCCAACGTCAAAGTCCGATTCCGCGGCATCCGCGGCAGTAGTTGGCGGGGCGACATCGCCATTGACGACATCG
>CAYQFV010000052.1:0-22807 GCA_964416845.1 uncultured Phycisphaeraceae bacterium
AGTTGATCCGTAATGTCGACGCGCCGGAGCGTTTTGAGAAGCTGCGTCACGAAGCCCTCGCACTCGCGGAAATGGCCAACATCAACGGGTACCACCGCGGGTCACAGCAACACGAGGACTATCGCAGTTGGGCATCCGATCTGAAGCAACAAGCCATCGAAATGGCCGGGCAGGCGGAGAAGAAAGACGTGGACGCGATCAAAGCGTCCGCCAAGAAAGTCATTCACACGTGCAAAGCGTGTCACGAGCAATATCAGTAGTCCCGTCAACCGCGGCAGCCACATCCCGTGGTGCAGGTCGCCGAAAGGTATTCACGAATCGCGGCAGGAAAGAAAAAATCGACTTTCTTGGTATTTTTGTCCGAATATGCTTGACATGCTTTAGTCGGACGGGGTAGCGTGCCGATGGATGGAACAGGTCGCGCAGACGCGTAGGCGTGCTTCCGCTTCCGCTTCCGCTTCCGCTTCCGCTTCCGCTTCCGCCTCGACCTCCGCTGACGCGGCCGCAGCCGTTGCGACCCGAGTGCACTTCCAATCGAGGAGACAAGTCATGAAGTCAATTCCCGCGATCGCGATGCTATTGGCGATGGGTGCCGGTTGTTTGGCTCAGGAACGGGTTGAGCGTACCGCCAGAGCCGACACAAAGCTACTGTCCGATGCCCTGCCGGGACAACTGGCGCAGTTCCTACAGCGAGCCGGGTCCGACAGGGCATTGCGAGGCGTTTCGCCAGAAGAGCTTCACAACTTAAGTGCCAAAGATGCGGACTTAAACCTGGTGATCAAGACGCTGGCTCCGACGGCGCTTCTCGCATCGCGCGGTGCGGTCGTATTGGGCGAAGTCGTAACGTCCACGGGGCTTGCTCAGCGCGCGAAGGGACGGACTCTCCTGGTGGCTGGCAGTAGGGTGCTTTTGACCGACGGTACGGTAGTCGAACCCGGCGGCGAGTTAAGCCTCGGCGACAGCGTTGAGAATGGACTGGTGCTGAACGCGGGGGAAACCGAGGTCGTCCTGAAAAGCGAAATCACTCAGGGATCTTTTTTCCCCGGCGAGGCGCTTCTGATCGGTTGCGCGCCGGCGTGTAGCGTGACATGCAGTAGCGGTTATTATTCGTGTTGTAGCGGTGCGAACGGGTGCGCGGTGTGCGGATGTGCAGCCAATGGCAGCGGTATCAAATGCGCGGCAGGCGGTCCGGGGGCCACGGCGTGCAGCATCACGGCGAGGGACAAAGATCTTGTCCCCCTGTTTCAGCCGGGCGACGACTATTGAGGTGTGGCAGGCGAACGCCGCGTCAGGTTTGCCCGGATTGGCGACGCATGATCATATCGAAGTTGCGCACCATGGATTTGTACCCGCCCCCAACGGCGATGAGATAGGCTGCCACTGCGATCGCCGCCCCGGAAGCAGCCCAGATGCGCATCGAAGCGTAATGTTGCGTCAGTTCACCAGCAGTGTCGAACAGCATACTCGGGTCGAGCAGTGTGTGGATTCCGGTAAACGGTGAGAACGGAGCGACGGCTGCCCCCCACCGACCGCCGCCCTCTGTGATCGAATTCGCGATCAGCGTGAAGATCAGACACACCAGAACGATCGTCCCGACACTGACCATAACAGCCTTGACCGTCTTGCGGCTGTGCAGCGACACCGTCAGCCCGAACATGCAAGCGGCGGCTGAGTAGGCGATCATCAACGCGGCAATCTCCACCGCCGCCTCCAGTGGGACCACCCGAATCCCCCGCTCGAATAGCAGGCCATAGCCGGCGAGTAGCAGAACCGTTACGGTCGGAATGGCCACCAGCGGTATCGTGAAGGTGACCAATCCTCGCAGCTTGCCCCACACCACGTAGCGGCTTGTCAGCGGCGTGGTGAGCAACAGATCCATCGTGTTGGATTCTTTGTCCTTGGTCATCGCAGTGGCTGCCGTGTTCGTCGCCGCCAGCAGAATCAATCCCAGTTCGACCGTCACCACCATCGCCAGCCACCATCGCGTTGCCGCGGGGTCGGCTGTTTGAATGTGGTTGATCAGGAGTACGATCGCCGTCACCAACCCGCCGCCGAGCAGTAGGAAATTCAGCGCTCCGCGAGTAGCCGCCGACGCCCGCGACGTAGCCTCTCGCCACGCGACCGGATTCTTCCAAACGTTGCGGGGCTTGCGACGTCGTTCTCCCACCTCGCGTCGCAACAATCTCGCTCCAATCGCCGCGAACAAACCAACCTCGCCCTCCTTGGGCTGACGCACGAAGAACATCGCCAGCACCGTCAGCAGCGCTGAGATCGTCAGCGTCAGCACGACGTACGCACGCTGCGGAAATGCGAGGAAATATCGCGCGATCGCGCCTCTGCCTGCCAGCAGCGCAACATCCGGTGCGGTCACTCTGTTGAGGGCGACGTCCAATGAGAGGAATGGGTGGAACCCCGCAAGCCAGCTCAACCGAACGCCGTGATTGTTTTCGGGCGACTCGTCGATCCACGTCGCGTTCCATCGACCCAGGGCATAAACGATCAGCAGGTACAATCCGATCATGACGTAGAATGAAAGAATCGTCCGACGCGTGCCGACGCGCATCATGCTGATGCAAATCGCCAGCGAGCCGGTGAGCACCGCCGTGGACGCCGCGATCGCGAAGCTCTGCACGATCTGCCCGAAGGTCACGCCCCCATAAATCATCATCATCAGAAAAATGGGCAGCCCGCCCAGGAGCAAAACGAGCACGAAATACAGCCGGCTCATCAGAGACCCGAGCACGATTTGGGCGTTGGAGAGGGGAGTCGACAGAAGAATATTGAACGTCTGGGCGTCGCGTTCCTGCGTGATCGCACCGGCAGTAAAGACCGGCGAGAGAAAGCACATCAGCATGAGTTGTACGATGGAGACGTACGCGAACATGCTGGACGAGTTCTTGGCGAGATCGGAAAGCGTCGCCCCGCCCGAACCGCCCAGCCCTCCGACGATGAATATCAGCACCATCATCAGCAGCAGGGCGAGGTAACCAAAGCGAATCCACAAGTGTCGCGTTCGCTGCGACGCGCCGTACACCACGCGCAGCAGAATCGGATTCGCCGGCACGAGACGCCACAGGAGCAGGCCCAGACGTGCAAGGTATTCGTTCATACCGGTTGCTCTTCGTTACTGCACCAGGCCTTTGGTCAATCGCATGAACGCCGTTTCGAGATTGACCTCTTCCTCTTTGATCTCACGGATCTTGAAGTTGTTGTTCACCAGCGCCGCGGCGATGTGCGAAAAATCGTGCTTCTCGTCGTTGAGCTCGAGAACCAGGTGCCCGTCCTGCTCTTCCACCGATCGAACCCCGTTCGTCTTCTCCAAGAGCAGGGCGGCCAGGTCCTGTTGCTCGGCGACCCGTACGTGGATGCGGGTGGCCAGCTTCGCCCGTGCGACAATGTCGGCCAGCGACCCGTGGTACAGCAACTCGCCGTGCTCGATGATGCCCACCGTGGTGCACAACTCGGCGAGTTCGTGAAGGATGTGCGAGCTGATGATGATCGTCTTGCCCATGTTGCGCAGCTCTTTGAGCAGTTCGCGGATTTCGATGCGGGCGCGCGGATCGAGTCCGCTGGCAGGTTCGTCCAGCAGCAGCACGCGGGGGTCGTGCAAGAGCACCCGGGCGATGCTCAGTCGCTGTTTCATGCCGCGAGAGAGTGAGTCGACCAGGGCATCGCGCTTGTGCGTCAGGTCGGTCAGTTCAAACACATCGCCGACCACACGATCGCGGTCTTTGCCCGTGATGTTGTAGGCGCTGGCGAAGAACTCGAGATACTCCTGCACCACCATGTCTTCGTAGGCACCGAAAAAATCGGGCACGTAGCCGATCAGGGGGCGAATCTTTCGAGACTCATAGCCCACCACATAGTTACACACCCGCGCTTCGCCCCACGTCGGCTGCAGCAGCGTCGCCAGTATCTTGATGGTCGTGGTTTTGCCCGCCCCGTTCGGGCCGATGTACCCGAAACACTCGCCGTCCTCGATTTCAAGTTGGAGGTTGTTCAGCGCAACCAACTTGCCGTATCGCTTCGTCAGATTAATCGTTTGTACGATCACTGTAGTCAGTTCAACCCCAAACCGGTCTGTCATTCAATGGGGATCAAAACCCGATACACCGTCACCGCTGCCACGGGGGCAACGCGGGCGTATGGCGCGTGGCCGCGGCGAACGCACAAGTTCACCGGTCCGTCCTCGTTCGAGAACCCGATCAGCAACGCCGTCCTTGTGTCCACCATGACGCTCATCTCGAGATGCCTCGCCGTCCCCGCCCGAAACAACAGCGGGTTGGAGAATCCGCCAAGCGTGCTGGCGTCTTTCGGCGCATAGTCGTCGAGCATCGTCAGCAAGAGAATCGCAAGCTCGTGTCGCTCAAGACGGTTCCACGAAGTGCTTCCTCGGGCAAGATCGCCAATGGGAAACCTGCCGCCCAGCGTCTTGCCCATTGCCCTCAGATGGGTCTTGAGTTCGGCCTTCGATGACCACGTGTCGAAGTCCATCGCGACACCCGCGCCATCAGTGTACAAGACACTGGCGGGGCTGATCGTCTGGCTCGCCGCGATCGGCCCGAGTCGAAACATGTACATCTTGTCCGCGCGATTCGAATCTTGCACCGTATCTTTCGTAGGGAAAAGATCGCGGGCTGCGTAGATGAGGTACGAATCCTTCAGATCAACACCCAACAGATTCGTGATCGTACTGTCGGGCGTGATCTGCCAATCAAACGGACCACCCGGTCCTCCTTGGGACACGCCCAGCTTGGCCTTTACCACGCCGGGCAGACTTCCCGCCCATCGTCCTTCGAACTGCTTGACAGTCCCGCGAATCGGCACGCCCAGCAGTTCTGCCTGCGATGGGACAACGCGATAGCGAGCGGGGTCAGCGTAGTGCTGATCGGCACTGAGCGTCGCGTGCGACCCAAGCGGAAACAATGTGCAAGGACTCGGTCCGGGTTCAGACGTGTCGGGGTCGTACTGGGACAGCCACACATCCCACGTTCCGAACAACCCCGTCTTGAGGCCGAAGTAAGCAGTCGCTATTGCCGACGCTGATCCCGCCTCGGCGTCCACCACCGAGTATTGCAACAGTTGCTTGCGAACACCTCGGACCGCCTGCACACCTGCCACGCTCGCGACGCTGGTCGCCAGCGAGATGACCGCAAACGCGGTCCAACTATGACGCAGCCATTTTCTGCTACGCAACAGTTGCCACGCCCCAAACGTCGCGGCGAACACGTACGCCCCCGCGAACATCATCGCGACCGCCAGATACGTCGCTCCGATCTGCTTGAACCCGACCCATCCGTCAATGTCGGGCGCTAAGCTCTTGGCGTTAAACCGACCGGATCCATCGCCGCTGCGCAGCTCCAGAATGCGCTTGAAGAAGGCAGCGCTGTTGCCGTCCTCTGACAGCAGGTCCGCCAACGCAGCCGCGACAAAAACGACACGCCCACGCTGCAACCGCCGCCTCGCCACGATCGTTGATTCAAACCTTGGGTCGTTGTTGTGCTCTGCCACAATCGTTACCGCGTCCTTCTTCGAAGAACAACGGGCCACCACCATCGGGGCGGTGTACGAACTCTTGCTTTCAAGCCCCAGCATGTGTCGCCGAAAGTTGGGCAACGCTGCCGTCGACACGGTGTCGCCCAGATCTACCGGAAGAATCGACCCGAGCTTGTCCGCCACCACGTCAGCCGTACTGCCCGCGGCAAGGACCAACGTTCCGCCCTGCCGGGTCCACTCGATCAACGCCTCAAGTTGCGATTCCGTCAAAACGCTTGGATCCGCACGGTCCCAAACCACCGCGTCGACTGATTGAAGTCCCTGCCAACGCGACGGCAGCGAATCAGCCCCGATGTGGGCAACGCGTACCACCTTGGAAAAATTGTCCGCCTGATCCGCCGCTTCCAGCATGGCCACCTTGCCGACCGTCTCCCCGATCGACAGCAAAAGGTAGTCCTCCGCCGACAGAGGGTCCGGTGGTTGAGCGACGGTCAACCGCCGCACGCGCTCGCCACCGGAATAAAGATCGACAGCCTCTCCGTCGTCGCTGACCACTTCGACCGTGAACGCGCTGGCCCGTCCCGTCGGTCTGCTGCCGAGGACGTAAAGCCAATACTCCCGGCTTTGGTCGCGGCGAAGATGAACTTGCCGCCGATCAGAGCCCAGATCGCCGTCCGAGTCCGGCTGAGAGACACGAATCCATCCGTCGAACGAATCTGCGTTGTCCAGCGAGAGGCGCACCAACACCGGCACCCATTCGCCCGGCCGATACAACTCACTCCCCGCTCCAAACCCGCGCACCCCCGGGTATCCCACGCGGACGAGCTCACCAATCACCGATCCGTCAACTCGCGCGACGCTCAGAAGCATCGCCAGCGCAGCGGCCGAAATGATCGCGGCGTGTTTCTTCATCGTCGTGCCAAGACCGCCGGTCGTCATAACCCTCACACCGAAAGTCTACAGTCTCTGGCGATGGTCACAACCGAACGTGCATTCGCCGTGGGATGGGCTATGATCCTCGCGACGACCGGTTCGGCCCCTATCGCTCGATCAAACGCAAAAGTCATGGCAACCATTCACGTCGGGACATCAGGATGGTCGTACCAAGACTGGGTGCCCGGATTCTATCCCGCCGGAACGAAGGCCGGCGACTTCCTAGGCCACTACGCACACGCGTTCGACATCGTAGAGGTCGATTCGACCTACTACCGCAGTCCCTCGCGTCGAATGGTCGAGGGCTGGTACACCAAGACTCCCGACGCGTTCCGATTCACCGTCAAGACGCCCGGAGTGATCACGCACGAAAAGGTTCTTCTCGACTGTCAGCGTGAGCGCGACGAATTCCTCAGCGCTCTCGAACCGTTGGGAGATAAGCTCCGATGCATTCTTCTCCAGTTCCGATACTTTAACAAGAAGACTTTCTCAACTGAGCGAGTATTCTTCGATCGGCTCGACAGATTCCTACACGACCTGCCCCAGCCACAACGCTTCGCCGTCGAGATTCGCAACAAGGCGTGGCTTTGCGATGATTTTTTTGATCTGTTGCGAGCCCACTCGGTCTCCTACGCCCTCACCGAGCATGTCTGGATGCCTCCCGTCGAGCGCGTTCTCGACGATTTCGACTGCCTGACCGGTGAATTGGCCTACCTGCGCCTTATTGGTGATCGTAAAGGGATCGAACGAATCACCACCTCGTGGGACGAAACCGTCGTCGATCGAACGGATCGCTTGGGCGTCATGGTTGCAGCGCTCCTCTGCAGACTCCCGCAGACGGAGGTCGTCGTGTTCATCAACAACCATTTCGCCGGACATGCCCCGGCAACCTGCCGCGACTTTCTCCGAGCAATGGCAGACGCCGACACCGATCCAACAATTGATTGATTGTTGCAATTGATCGGCCGCTCGGCATCCGAACCCAGCGCTTTCGCCCGCGATCCTTTGCGTGCATAATCACTGGGGTCATCACCCGGAGACATGACTGTGAATGAACATCGCATCAAACCGCCGTCCACCTGTCCCGCCATCCGCGCCGTCATGATGCCCCGCGACACCAACGCCGCCAACACCATTTTCGGTGGCGTTCTGCTGAGCTACATCGACCAGGCGGGATTTGTCGAAGCGCGAAGACAATCGCATCGGCGATACGTCACGGTCGCCATGCGCGAAATCAAGTTTCTCGAACCCGTGTTTGTCGGCGACGTCGTGAGTTTCAACTGCCAGACGACCAAGATCGGACGAACCTCCATCACGGTACGCGTCACGGTGGTCGCGGACCGCTTCGAGGACGCAGGCACGACCATCAAGGTCACCGACGCCGAAGTCGTCTTTGTCGCCATCGACGAACGCTGCAAGCCCATCTCGGTACTCGACGATTAGCGCTCCGTCACGCTTGAGTTCGCAGGTGTGCCACTGCTCTCGAGCAGTGCAACAGCGCAGGTTACGTCAAAACGATCACATCGTTTCATCGTTCCGTGTGAGATAAACATCGTACCGGGCGATCTTCCCTCGTTGGCAGAAGTCGGGCGTCGCTGCCAGAGGAGGTGACCGACGCAATCGCTTGACCACAACGCGTCGGCGGGCTGATTTCATCGCGACCTCCAACAGCGCCCCCGCGTCGTCGTCGTCCCCAACCAGCATGCGGAAGAGTTGCATCTCCTTCTTGGCAAGCGCCGAGGATCGTCCCTCCGACGGGAACATCGGGTCCAGGTACACCACATCAGGCCTGCGATGCTCAACCATCGTCGGCAACACCTCAACCGCGTCGCCGGGTATCAATTCAAAACGACTCGATAGGATGTCGTTCACCGCGATCACCGTGGACGCTCGCAACACCCCATCGCGCAGCATCGCGCCCAGCACGGGTGAACGTTCGATGGCGATCACGTCGCAACCCAGGGCGGCTAGTTGAAACGCGTCGCGACCGAGCCCCGCCGTCGCGTCCACCACACGCAGCGGACTGCCCGAGACGCCAACCGCTCGCGCAAGCGGTTCCCGACGACTTGCGGATGTTCGAATGCGGGCGTTTCGGCTGCTGCAAAAATCAACGCGGATGCCCGATCCCGACCGGCCATTCGCCTTTCGAAGTTCCAACCCCTCCGCCAGCGCGACCAGAACGAGATCGAACCCGTCCTCGTTACCGCCAGCCATCTCCAATCCCAGTTCAGCCGCCAACTCCGCCGCCCGCCCGCCGTCGCCACCATCAACGATCCCAATGCGAGATCCGCCGCGCTGGCTGCGGTAAGGTGGTTCGACTGCTCGTGTCACAACGCTTTCTCGACGTGGGCTCTCATCTTCGGCTGATTATATCCCGATCAGCACGATCGAGGTAAACCGGATCACTTGTTTCACCGGTCGGTCGCCATCACAATGGCCGCCGAGCCGACATGAGACCGAGTACGCGATCATTCTGTGCGAGATTCTGCCGAGGACGCGGTGCTGCTGACCAATCTGACCATCGAAGCTGTCGCGGGCGTCATCGGGCTGGTGTTTGTAACCATTGGTTTGCGCGGCAGGCGAACCGGATCCGAGCCGCGTTGTAAGTCGTGCGAGTACAACCTCACATGCCTCACCAGTGACCGATGCCCCGAATGCGGCAACCCGGTTACACCCCCCAACGTCGTCAGAGGCTTGCGTCGCAAGAGACCGATCTCGCTATGCGTCGGCGCGGTTCTGCTGGCCCTTGCGATGACCGCGCTCATCGAGCGTGCCCGCCGCACCAACTGGTATCCACACCTTCCGTTTCGCGTGCTGCTCATTCTGGGCCAGCGTGACGACCCGATGGCACTTCTGGAGCTTCGGTACAGATTCAACGGCGAGCACGGGCTAAGCGATTCGCAGCTTCGCATGCTGGCAACGGCTTGCCTCGACATCCACCGATCGGGCGTCAGGCCGAGGGAATACCGCCAGTGGATGCAACTGCTCGCGGTCATCGGATCTGCCAACAAGCTCACCGAAAGCGAACAAGCGAGGTTGTTCCGGCAGATCAGCCCCGACCTGTCGGTCGCGTGGAGGCCGCGCGTACGAAAGGGGCGCCCCATACCGCTTCAAATCGCCGTCACGCAGGCGAAAACCATGCCGACGATGCGCACCCGCGTCGATGATTGGCGCATCGTGTCCCGTGATCGGCAGATCTCCGCCGCCGCCCAAGGGCCTCCCGTCACCTTTCCCGCGAATCTTTCATCCCCGAGGACGCAGGTCGTTCCCGTTCAGATTGATGTCGCCCCGGGCGTGTACCACGCGGAGTTCGTCGCGACGCTAAGACTTCTCGGCTGGAAACGCGGTGAAGCCGACGAAATCTGGTCAAAGAAATACCGCATCCCGCTGACGATCGAGGTCTTTCCGGCAGGTGGCGACGACGATTTGGTCATCCATGCCGGCCCGGCGGTCGACCAACAGCTTCACCGCGCCTTGTTCCGGGCGGGGTCGTATTGGTCGTGGGCTGTGGAAGCTGCCGGCGTCGAGCGACGAACCCCGTATTGGGTCGACATCCCGCTGAACAATCCACTGCCCTTCGGCGCCGCTTTGGATGTGATTCTGGATGACGGAATCAGCGAGCAATTCGTCGGATTGATTCTCTTCGTCAAGGGTGCGCCGCTCGCGCATGCCAGATTGAATCTGCCCGATGCAGCGCTGAGCGCCTATTTCGATCGCCCGAACGTCAGGCTCGTTCTTCGATCCGATCTCGATCTCGTCCGCAACACCATCGACATCGTCGAGCCGTTCGACGGAGAGATACGCTTTCCACTCGCTGACGCCCCAATTCCCTTTCGCACCCACCCCGACCGCCATGCCGTCACGCTCGGACCGCTTCGCCGCGACCGGTAGATCGCTTGCCGCGATGTGGATTGCGTCAGGTCGTCGCCGTCGCCGCCAGCCCTGCCAGTTCCTCCGGAATCGGTTGGGTGGTCTTGCACTTGGGGTATCCGCTGCATCCCAGGAACGGTCCGGATCGGCCTGCGCGAATCACCATCTTCTGGCCGCACTCTTCGCAGACGATCTCCGTCGGGATCGGTTTCGGACGAACGGGCGCGGGCATCTCGATCTCCGCCTGCTTCTTCGCCTCGCCGCGAAGGTTCACCGAGCACTTGCACTTCGGGAAGTTCGTGCAGCTAAAGAACGGACCGAATCGCCCGCTCTTCATCACCATCTCCCCGCCACAGTCCGGGCAGTGAAGGTCACCCTCCGGCAGCTTTTCAACCACGGGGCGACCCGTCCGCGTCCACGCGAACCCCTCCGGCGGAGGACCGAGCGCGGCGATGTCCACCTTGCCCGCAGCCGTCTTGGGAACCGGACGCCGAGCAGCTTTCTTTGCCCCGCTTCCCTTGCCCTTGCCCGACGAAGACCCCGACTCGTCCGCCGGAGGCCCCTTGGGAATCTCCAACTTGCCGTCGGCGATCAGTTGCTTGATCTCGTCGAGCTTCTCAATCGGCTTGGTATTGCGACACTTCGGGAATCCGCTGCAGGCGATAAACTTGCCACGACGCCCGGACTTGATCGTCATAGGCCGACCGCAGCGCTCGCACCCGAACCCCGCCTCCTCAACCGGAGTTTCTTTACGCTCCAAACGCACGCCTTCCGGCAGCGGGCTGGTCTCTTTGCATTTGGGATACCGATCACAACCGAGGAACATGCGAAAGCCCGCGCGCTTGACGCGCATCGTTCCCTGTCCGCACGCTTCGCAAGGTCGCTCCAATTCCGCCTCGGTCACCAGTTTGTGCGGCTCGCCTTTTTCGTTGCACGAGATCACGCTGGAGCATTCGGGGTATCCGCTGCACCCGAGGAAGTACCCGTGTCGAGATTGGCGAAGCACCAATTCCTTCCCACATTTTTCGCACTTGATGTCGATCGGCGATACCTGAATCGGCTTGCCGTCCGCGTCGATGTTCTGGGCCCCGTTGCACTCCGGGTATCCCGTGCATGACAAGAATCGCCCGGTTCGAGCCCATCGGTACACCATCTCCAGCCCGCACTTGGGGCACTTATACTCGCTGGGCTCGGCCCGCGCGGGGGTCATCTCGGTCGCCGCCTTCGCCAGCGCCGTCTTGAACGGTACGTAGAACTCGTTCATCACGCTCACCCAATCGAGATGAGCCTCTTCGATCTTGTCGAGCTCCTCCTCCATGTGAGACGTGAACTGCATGTCGACGATGTCCGGGAAGTGTTCGATCAATTTGTCGGTGACGATCTCCCCCTTGTCGGTCGCCCGAAACTTGCGATCGGTTTGATCCGTGTAGCCCCGATCCTGAATCGTCTTGATGATGCTCGCGTACGTGCTCGGTCGGCCGATCCCGTTCGCCTCCAGCGTCTTGACCAGCGACGCTTCCGTATAACGCGCCGGGGGAGATGTAAACTGCTGACGGGGGTCAACCTCCAACGGTGCGACCGACGTTCCTTTGCTCAGGTCCGGCAAGATCACGTCGTTCGTCGTTCGCTGCCCCGCAACTCGTTGGAAGCCGTCAAACACCAACCGCCGACCCGTCGCCTTCAGTTCCGCGTTGCCTTCGCCCGCCGCCGCCGTAATCATCAGCGTCGTGCTTTCCCAAATCGCCGCGGACATCTGACACGCCACCGCACGACGCCAGATCAGGTCGTACAGACGGTATTGATCGTGTGTCAGCCGGTCCTTCAACGACGACGGCTCTAGGCTGACGTCAGACGGTCGAATGGCCTCGTGGGCTTCTTGGGCACGCTTCGCCTTGGAAAAAACGGCGGGCTTCTCGGGCAAGTATTCCTTGCCGTACTGCGATTGGACCAATTTGCGAATGGCGTTGACGGAGTCTTTGCTCAGGTTCGTCGAGTCCGTACGCATGTATGTAATCAGTCCCACCGGCCCTTCACCGTGACCGATGTCCACGCCCTCGTACAGCGCTTGGGCAACCCGCATGGTGCGCGACGCGCCGAACCCGAGATTCGTCGATGCCGACTGCTGCAACGTTGCCGTGGTGAACGGGGGCGGAGCTTTCGACGAGGTCTTGCGCGACGACACATCAGAAATCGCAAACGACGGCTCCTTGCCGCGTTGAAGACCGCCGCGAAGCACGACCTGTGTCAACCCATGCGCTGCGTACTGCTCCCAGTCCTGCTCATCAACCTTCTCGCAAACGAAACCGATTCGTTCCGCTGCCGCCAGCGCTTCGTCATACTTCGATGGTTTGAACGGCTTGCCGTCGAGTTTGACCAGTTCCGCGGCGAAGCAGTTGTGCTTGCTCAACCATGCGATGCGCTCCTTGAGAGTGCGAGGGTTCGCATCCTCGGACGCTGGCGTGACGAATTTTCGCCACGCACTCGCCAGCTTGTCGCACGCCCCCAGGTCCGGCGTGAACACCGTTTCGATTCGCCACGACTCGTCCGGAACGAACGCCCGGATTTCGCGCTCCCGCTCGACGATCAACCGCACCGCCACAGACTGAACTCGGCCGGCCGACAGCCCCTTGGCGATCTTCTGCCACAACAGCGGACTAAGTTGGTACCCCACGATGCGGTCGAGCACCCGACGCGCTTGCTGGGCGTACACCTTGTCCATATCGATGTCGCGGGGTTCGGCGAAGGCCGCTTGGATCGCGGATTTCGTGATTTCATTGAACACCACCCGCTTCACGCGCTCCGGTTCGATGCCCAACGCTTCCATCAAGTGCCAAGCAATCGCCTCCCCCTCCCGGTCAAGGTCCGTCGCGAGATAGACGAATTCGCCCGACTTGGCAGCTTTGGCGAGTTCGTTGAGCACTTTCTTGCGACTTTGAACGACCTGATAGGTTGGAGAAAAGCCGTCGTCGATATCAATCCCCAGCGTCCGGCTCGGCAGATCACGGATATGCCCCATGGACGCCTTGACGACGAATTTTGGCCCGAGATACTTGTTGATCGTCTTGGCCTTCGCGGGCGACTCGACGATAACCAATGATTTACTATGAGTTTGCGATTTATCCGTCACTGGATTGTCTCACCTGGAGTTCTTTCGGATGCTGCCCCGCACATCACGGTATTCAGCCGCCATCCACAAGAGCCGAATCATTCTAGATGTACGATTCCGCCCCGGCACGTCCCCGCAGCCGTGGCCAACTAGCAGACCCGATAATGCCTGTCAAATCTCACGACATTACAATCGTGTCATTAGTGAGCCGTACTGTTGCTTTTTCTAGAGAACCCACTATATTCTTGAAATGAGTCTTGCTGGCCTTAACTATAGGTAACGAAAAGAGTTAGGTGATACATGATCAAGTTCTTTCGAAAACACAATCGAAAACTTCTCGCGATTTTCATGGCTTTGCTGCTAATCGTGTGGCTGGGCGGCTCGGCGTTGACCGCGTTGCTGAGCCCGTCGACCGAGCATCGAGCCCTCGCAACGACACGATTCGGCGATATCGAGGATGTCGATCGATCCGTCGCCGCCTTTGAAACCGGCCTGCTCGACGGGTTGGGTATCCAATGGCGGAGACCGTGGTTGTTTTCTCGCGGTGTCAACCATCAGCCGCTCGGTTTGATGGAGTGGATCATGCTCACGAACGAAGCCCAACGGTGGGGAATGATGCCCCGGAAGATCGAAGTTGATTCGTTTCTGTCGAATCTTGGGCTGACACCCGACGGCATGCACCGCAAGGCTGCCGCGCAGGACGTCAAGGTCGAACGTCTCTACGCCGCTGTCGCCAAGTTCATCGGCGTTTTCAGAACTCTGAATCTCACGGTGACCGCGATGACCAAGAGCGAAGCCGAGATGCGCGTCGTTGCGCTGAACGAGCTTGACAAGATACGCGTCCATCTGGTGGTGATTCATGCCGAGTCGTTCGTTGATCCCAGTGAATCCTTTTCTGACCAACAATTGCAAGAGCAGTTCGACAAGTACCGAGCGGAAAAGAAAAGAACCGGTGTTCAGTTCGGCTACTACCAATCGCCGAGAGTCAAGCTCCAATACTTCAAGGTCTCATCCGACGCCGTCGCCGCCAACCTGCGTATCCGCGACAAGACGCTCGAAACGCGAGCGCGCGAGTATTGGCGAGATCACAAGTCCGATCCCGCGTTTCGCAGGCCGGCGGATGAAGACACCAGCGCCGAGAGCAAGGACGTGCAACCATCACCTTTTTTCGACACCTTTGAGGAGGCCCGCGACATCGCCATTCAGGCCGTACGAAAACAACTGGCTGGCAGCGAAATCGACAAGATCACCGGGTGGCTTCAACAGGCCCTCAGCGAGCCATGGTTCGCGATCGAGGACGGTGAGGACGGATACAAAGCCGCTACTCCCGAGTTGCTCTCGCCGGACCACTACCAAGCTGTTCTCGACCAGATTCCGCCCGGGCGAAAGTTCGGCAACGCTGTCACCATTCACGAGACCGGGTTCTTCAGCAAAGACGAAGCCCTCACGGTGCCCGACATTGGCATGACCAGCGCTAAGGTCGGCTCGAGAACCCGCCTCCTGAAGCATTTGGCGTTTCACGTGCAAGGCATTGAACCGATTCCTGCCAGCCGTCAGGCCGACCTCTCGCTTTACATCGCATTGGGGCAATCCTCTCCCGTCGTGCTCAGCAACGATGCTGGGGATCGATTCGTGTTCCGTGTCCTTGGCGTGCGCCCCGCTGGACCGGCCGACAATCTCGAACAGGTCCGCGATCAGGTCGTTGAGGATCTGAGGCTTGCGAAAGGCTACGAGCGCGCCCAGCAAGCTGCCGATCGGCTGCTCGCTTCTGTGACTTCTGAGGGGCTCAAGGCTGCGTGGGACGCGGCGGAAGATCTCAAAGGCTTGCCCGCTCCTGCGCCTGCTTACTATTCGCCGGCACCGTTTTCTCGACGCAGAACCGGCATGTACGGCCTGCCGGCTGGCAAGGCCAAGGCGTATTTGTCAGGAATCGGCTTGGTGGGCGAGACGTTCATTGACTGGTGTTTCACGCTCGGTGAAGCACCGCCAGACGATCGCGTCAAAGCGTACTACCTCGACCCCCAGGCAGTCGCCACGGTCGTCGAGTGGGTCGAAGAGATACCGCTCCGAAGTGACGCGTATGAAACGAACCGCGAACGCATCGTGCGGGAAGTCAATGACGATAGCGTCGCCGAGGCGGTGAATCAGTGGCTTTCCCCTGCCCGTATTCGTGACCGCAACGGCTACATGGAAGTGAAGCAGTAACGAACGCCGGTCCAATGAACGCTTGGAAGCTGCCGTCGGATTGCCGGCGGAAACGCGATCCGAATTCACGCCAGGACATCCCTGATAAGCATCGACCAGTCGGGTAGCAATTCCGTGCCCCGGTCGGCACCCGCCAGCATCGGGTTGCCACAGGGCGCGTTCGAGTTGGGTGATGGTGGTTCGCGCAGCGTCGGCCTCTTCCCGGCCACTGCGGGCGAGTTCGACGGTACTACGGCGAAATGATCCCCTCTCGGATGGCCAGTCGTACCAGGGACGCGATGTTGGCAAGACCGAGTTTGCGCATCAAGGAGGATCGTCGCCGACTGGCTCGAACAACATCGATCCCTAGTTCTCTCGCCGCAACCGCCGTCGTCGCGCCCTCAGCCAGAAGTGCGAACAGTTCACGTTCGTCGGAAGTAAGCCCCTTGGTCACGGTCCTGCCCGGTACAGCCATCCGCATCCGACCGCCGGACGTTTCGATACGGTCAAGAATCGATCGCGGATAGCACAGCCGCCCCGCTGATACACGCCGAATAATATCAAGGTGGTCGGGCACGCTGGACTGGGCGTTGAGAAAGCCCCACGCTCCCCGGTCGACACATCGCCCCAGCAGCGCATCATCGCTTGCGTCACCCGTTGCGATGACGCGTCCCGCTCCGGGGATGCGAACAACGGACTCAAGCCGACGCAGCCCCGTGCTGGTCTCGTCGCCCAGATGCAAGAGCGTCACCCTCGCGGACGCGCACAGTTGGGTCGCGTCGGGCGTGTCCGGCGCACAGGCCCCAACGAACACGATGCGAGCGCTGGACCGAAGTGCGCGCATCGTGGCGGATTCAAGCCAGACCGCTCCACCCATGAAGACCACCGACCAGGGCATCGTGACGGACCCTTTCCAAGCCCCCGCGTCACGCCGACACTGCCGAGACGAGACTGCTCGCTCGACGATGTCGGCGCGCACCGTGGGCGACATGACCGTGGCGGTCACAGACGTCCTCGATTGCTACGCGCATCGACGACAACGTTCAAAGACACTGCTGGACCGAGTGTTTCGAGTTTCTAGGCTGTTCGGTTCGCTGAGACAAGTACGAAATGACCCCGTGTCATACACTGACATCGCCAGCCCTATGATGCCGACACCGACCGGTCCGCCTCCAACTGCGAGAGGTGTTCGATCACGTGCGATAAAAGCCGTCCCAAGGTATAACCGCTCCCCCATGGCCAAGGCGCTCAACATCGTGAGACCGGCTGTTGCCAACCAGCGATTCTCGTGCGCCTCGTGCACGCGATGCTGCCGCGAGTTGGTTGTCCATCTCTTTCCGGACGACATCAAAAGAATCGACCGTCGCGACTGGTCCACCGAAATCGGCGTCGCGCCGTATGTGCGACTCAACAACACCGTCGTGCTCAACAAGAGGTCCGACAACGCTTGCGTTTTTCTGAACGCCGATGGCAAGTGTCGCATCCATGCCAAGTACGGATTCGACGAGAAGCCGCTGGCGTGCCGACTGTTCCCATGGACACTGCGGCGGCTGACGGATGCTTGGCACGCGGGACTGCGCTTCGACTGCCCCACCGTCTGTCGTTCGCAAGGCGACAAGTTGGACGTGTATCAGGACGACCTCGCTCGCATCGCCAGCGTCGTGAAGTCGTCATTGCCAACGGCTGACGATCACATCGACCTACAACCGGGCGTTGCAGCATCCGACGACGAGGTCTTGCACCTGATCGGGGCCATCGACCGCTGCTTCGCGAGCGCCCAGACGAAATCCGCCACCATCGACCAGTGCATCCGACAGGCAGCCTACGTCACCACGATGGTCGCTCGCGCCAACCTTACCAAAGTGCGCAACGAGAGATTTGCCGAGCTCGTAGACATCTTGTTCGCCGCCGCGCCGGGAGAGTTGAGCGCCCGACAGGCCCAAACCGCCACCGTTCGTCAGAGAAACCTCTTGCGGCAGCTCGCCTACGCGTACACCCAGTCAGCCACCCTTGCCCAAATGCAGGCGACGCTCGGACGAAAGGCCCAACACATCTGGCGGCAGCTTCGAGACGCTCGCGCGTTTCGCAAAGCACGCGGACGCGTACCAGCCGCCTACACCTCCGATCGTCGCGTGACGTTTGGTCAGGTCGAAGCGGTGCAGCCCGCTTCCGGCGACGACGCCGACCGTGTTGCGGACCTGCTCGCTCGCTATGTTCGCAGCCGGTTGCAACTCGGAACGGTCAGCGGAGAGGGTTACTACGGTTGGCCGCTGGTCGAAGGGCTGGTCGCGCTGTGGCTGAGCGTCGTGGTGATCTCCTGGCACGCTCGTCTGGCGGCAGCGTCCGCTGGCCGAACTCGAATGACCTTCGACGATGTGGTGTCAGCCACCGTTCTGGTCGACCGCACCGCCGCCAGAGTGCCAGCCCATGGCACTAAGACCGAGCGCCTCCGCGCCCGCTACCTGTCCGCAGACGAAGGATTGCAATCCCTGCTGGATGCCTACCCCATCACCACCCCATGATTCGTCACCGACGTCCCACGATCCCATCTGGATTACTTGAAGCGATACATGAGGCCATGCGTTCGGAGGGCCGGGCGGGTTCGTGTGTCTTCCACCGCCGTCGGCCGTGGGAGTCTCCGTTCAAGCGCGTACCTGTTGCTTCCGGTTTCACCTTGCGGATTAAGGAACAATGACCCCTGCGGCGGTGTTGTTGGTTTCATCGGTTTCGCCTATAGCACCTGTGGGGTCCGCAACGATGATCACGAACTGGTTTGCATGGGAACCCGCCACGTCAATTCGGGTTTTGAACGATTCCGACGTTCCTGCAACAAGCTGTTGTCCGGACCAAGTACCAAGCAAAGTGTCCTGATCGTCGGCGACGCTATCAAGCGATAGAACCGCTTCGACGGTGTACGCTTGCGTGAGCGCACCGGGGCCCATATTGAAAACTGTAAACTCGAACTCAATCTGGTCGACACCGTTCTTGGCCTTGCTTCGCAACCTATCCACGCTGACTGTGAGGTCCGGCATGTCGGAACCGATACCACCCGGCGGGTTCGGGTCGATCGCAGGCGGAGGTGTAGTGTCTCCGATGAGATGAAGCGCCAAGCCGCTGGGTGACAAGGGGCGAAAGTCCCCTGGCTTTTTCTCAAACTCCAGAGTCAGCAGCGTCGTGATACCACTGCCATCGAAATTTGCCCGCTGAATGAGGCCTGTATCGCGATCCGTCCAGTACATCTGGCCGGCAACGGTGTCCAGTTCAATCTGAAACGGTTGTTTCAAGACTGTCCCGAGGTTCTTTCCAACAAGCACCTCGACCCCTGAGCCGTCGCCCAATGCGCGCATCACTTCGCTGCCGAATTTACCAGTTACCCAATAGAGACTGCCGTCTACCTCGTCGTACGTGATCCCCCGGGGAGTAATCAATCCACTGACAACCCGTGTGATCTGAGCACTATCGAAGGCCCCGTCCATCGACGTGCGGTGGATATCACCGGCGAAATAGTCGGTCCAGTATAATTCATGGTTGGCCAAGTCGAGCGCGAGTCCCCACACAGTGCTGAATTCGAGGTTTCGGTCCGCGCCGATGCCGAGAGCATAGTCGGGTGCCCGGAAGGATGCGATGTCAACGAGTGCTTCGCTATTGCGGCCGTCCTGATCCGCCCGGTATATCCTCTGTGCAGTTGCGTCTGCCCAGTATATCTTTCGCCCCTGCGGGTCGACCTGCACATCCGTAGGATGTCGCAGTCCATCGGAGGCAGTCAGGATCGTTTCAACTCCCGTGCCGTCCAGGTTGGCGCGCCGAACAACTTCGTCCGTCACACCTACCACAAACTGACCGATATCAACCCAATACATTTTTTTCGCGACCGGATCGATCGCTACTCCAAACGCGGCTGTTACACCATTTACGAGGGTCTCGCGGCCTGAGCCGTCGAGGTTCGCACGTTCGATGGTGTTTGCTCTCGTATCGGTCCAGACCAGCTTCGATTGCGCGAATGCAGAATTCTGCAACGCAACGAATGCTGTCAACACAAGTGCCAGTCCCATGCCGACGCGTTTCAGGGATGTGTATAACAAGACAAACCTCCTATGGGGCTACCGGTCAACAACCTGCGACACTGATGTAGCCAACCTTCAAAACCCGGGCGCAACCCACACCCGATGACTCTATTCTCTGCGAATTCGTCGTTCTGCGTTCTCAGCCCACACGCAGCACTACAGTGTATTTATCATACACTGCACTCCGTACTCACGTTGTGGCGTGCGGTAACTCTTATATCGCGATTTCCGGCCGATGTCCTCGCGTGACATTCCATAACTAATCCATAACTAACCGGAATATTGCGATCGTCACCGTCAGCGCGAACACGGTCTGCAGTACATCACAACACCGATTCTAGTGCCGTTTCCAGAAAGGTCTTTTGACTTTTCTGCGGGCGCGGCACTTGGGTGCCATGGCCAAGCGCAGCGCGGCCATGCGATCAACACGAGGAGGCATGCCCGCGCCTTCGGCTTGGCACCCAGATATCGACCAACCTTATTTGAAACAGCACCAGGGTGACCCACGGGAGGCGGCCCGCCCACACCGTAAGTCTAGCGTGTAACGACAAAGCAAGCGGTGTACCACGCATTGCGGTTTCGAGTTGTCAGATTGTAACCTGCTATCGCAAAGCACGTTACGGCGATGGCCTGATTGAGCGCCGCGTGAAATGATTTCGTTGCGTCTGTGACGCTATCCACAGACCGTGCACAGACTCGCGGGCGTTCCCCCTCGCCAGCCCCATCCTCGAAAGCCGCGCTCTAATCGCACCGTAGCCCAGAGGCGTATACCGGCCTATTCCACGCAACCCGTCGGCATAGGTCTGCTGCATGACATCGTCTTCTGCCAGAACTGAACGCTATTGAGTGGGAGTTTGGCCGCTGGACTCCGCCCGCCCGCACCACCGGCCCGACGTGCTCGAGAAGCTCTGTGCGGACAACCACACGCGCAGGTTCAACGGGGTGGCTCGCCTCTTCCGTTGAGAGGTGGATGACTCGATGATCAAGATTGGCGCAGCCGCGCCTACGGGGGCTTCTTTGGGAACGAGTCCAGTCTGAGCCAACGCGTCAATTGATTCATTGTGCCATTGATGATTGTTCCGACACTGCGGAATGTGGACAATGGGGTGTGACGTTGGAGGTGGATTCTTGAGGCAATCCCACAAAACACATTTCTTGGTCGTTCTGGCTGCGATTTCGACGGTCGTGGGGCCGGAGTCGGCGCGGGGGGGACTTTCTGGCAGTGGGCGCACGAGGCTGGCGGTTCGGGGACTGCGCGGGTGTTCGACGGCGGGCCGGCGGAGACGGCGCCGAGTTGCGCCCTCAACGCCAAGTTGTTCAGCGCTCCGATCAACGACAGACCCGATGGATCGGTCAGGTTTGGTGGGTTGTTGCCGAGGTAGGTGAAGAGGTTCATGCCGTCGGCGTATAGGCTGAGGGCGTCGAAGGTATCGAAGGCCGGGAACGGGGCGGAGCCGTGGAAGCCGCTGGCCATGATGAGCGGCGCGCCGGAGGTGTTGGGGTCGTTTCGCAGGTATCGGCCTATCGTGGGTGAGTAGAAGCGGTTTCGGTTGTAGTAGAGGCCTAGGGCGTTTGGGGTCAGGGCGGGTGAGCCGTGGAACGCGTCGTACCGGTCGAAGAACAAGCCCTGATGGCCGACGCTGTTGATCGGCGTGGGTGGATCGCCGGGGGCGGTCAGGTCGTCGCGCGCGACGATTTGGCCGTACGGGGTGTAGGCGTACTGCTCCAAGACGTCGCCGTTCGCGTTGAGCAGGGCGGTGACGTTGTAGTTGGCGTCTTGGGTGGTGTAGAGGACGCCCCGATCGGCCGGCGACGCGACCGAACACGATCATCGCGTCCCCCACCTCCATGAAGAAGGAGGTGGGCCACCCGACCACTAGGTCGATCAGGGCGCCGGTGCGCCGCCGACATCAATCACCTCGCCTGTCGACACCAATGTGCGGTACCCGGCCGCGTCAATCTCCATAGGCGATCAACGGAATTCCGCTATCGTAGGCCCGCTGGGCAAGGTGCTTCAACTCGCGCAACCAGAAGATGAATTTTTGTATATCAAAAGGCTCCGGTGGAGCATTGCCGGACGGGGGGTCTCCGACCAGATTCGGTACGGTGATCGTGCGTTCGTCCATCTTGAGGTTACTTAACAGTTCCTCGATGTCGTGCAGAAGACCAGCAAGCCATTCACCCTCTATTGGCGTGTCATCGTACGGGTTAAGCTGGGACAACCGGGCCAAGTGCGGAAATTCAGTGACGCTTCCGAGGAACTGCAGCAAATCAAAGGGACCTCCAACTTGCTCCGGGTCAACCGGATACCGCGGGTGTCTATCAGGGGGCTTAATTACGAAACTGAGCATCTTCATTCAATCCTAGTCCAATGGATATGCGGTCCACACCTTGCTGGTTTCGTTCAAGATTACGCGAATCACAGCAGTCGGATTCCCGGCCCTATCCAATCCAATTGCCCTTCCGAAGTTCAGGTCGAACGTCCACCCGCCAACCACAGGGTTTCCGTTCTTTGCGATTACCGCATTCGGACTGGTCAAGGCCTGACGAATCATGCCCTTGATATTGGAGCCAGCGAAGAAACGGCCAACTTTGGTGGCCTTAGCCCCCCACGAATGACGCTCCAGAATATGCCGCCACCGATTAAACGGGACAACAAAACTTGTCGCGGCCCTCTGCGCAGCCAATATGAGAGGCGATGCTGCCGCAGCTCCCGCAAGGATCACATTGCCTGCTGCGCTAGTGGCGGTCGCAACGCTATTGATGATGAACGTTTGCGTGGCCGCGATGATCGCGGGGGCTGCTGCGACAATGAAGGCACCACCGATCGCCGCGGCTCCGGCGAGCCCGAATCCCAAAGCTACTTTGTTAACCAAGCTGCGATTGTCAAGGAAATTACCGAAACTGCCATTCGTAGCATCCAAGAATGTCCCGGCAACGAACTCAAGAACACCGAGTCCGGATGGATCCGCCAGGGTCAGCGGGTTGTTGCCATAGGCATTGTAGAGATTCATGCCGTCGGCGTATAGGGTGAGGGCGTCGAAGGAGGCGAAGTCTGCGAACGGTGCGGAGCCGTGGAAGCCGTTGGCCATGATGAGCGGCGTGCCGGAGGCGTTGGGGTCGTTTCGCAGGTATCGGCCTATCGTGGGTGAGT
>CAYQFV010000053.1:0-1420 GCA_964416845.1 uncultured Phycisphaeraceae bacterium
TGGACCCAAAACATGATGACGGCGGGGACGATGAATCCCAACGTCCATTGCACGACGATCAACGATATGTAGCGTTTCTTCTGATAGGAGTCGTCGTAGGCAACGCCCCATCGCCGGTAGGCTTTGAAGCCGAAGAACGTCATGACGATCGAGTAGGTGGCGGCGTACCAGAAGACCGGGTCGATGTGGATGGCCTGCCCCAGTATGGGCGGTGTCCAGCCGCTGACGAGCTTGCCGACGAAGCCAAACGAGTCGCCTGGGGCGAACGGCCAGACGGGCTTCTTGACACCGTAAATCGTGAAGCAAATCAGAAACGCAACGCCCAGCGTCGCCCAGCGTTTGCCGTCCCACGTTCGTTCGAGCTTGACGCCGATCTTGTCAAAGAATTTCAGCGGCAGTTCCGACCCGATGCATCGGAAAATGTGATCGTACGGCAACATGGTCGTCTCACCCGTGCCGGTGTGGGCGATTTCGATCTTGTCGTCTGTGATTCGCTTGGCGGTGTGGGAAAGAAAAACACGGATCTTGCCGGCCTTGGCGCGCTCGGCGACGCCGTCGATGTTTCGTTTCTTGGGGTAGGTGAATTCCTTGTCGGGTGCGACCAGACAAATACGATTGCCACGGTCGGCCAGTACGATGGCTGCCTCGCACGCGACGTCTCCCGCGCCGAAGATGACCAGATCACGACCCTGCCATTCGTCGGGGTCTGCCACGTTCTGGCTGATCTTGGCAGCATGCTCCGTTTCACCGTCCACGCGAAGTTTTCGTGGATTGCCCGCCATTCCGATGGCCAGTACTACGCGGCGGGCGGTGTATTGGGATTTGTCAGTGGTGACGGTGAACGTGTCGGTATCGGGGCGACGTTGAAGGTCGACGACTTGCTCGAACTCGCAGATGTTGAGGTTGAGTTCTGCGATCTGACGCTCCCAAACCTCGAGCAGCTTTTCCTTGGGACATTCTTCAAACCACAGGCGAGACTTGAGCTCGACGTTGGCAGGCTCGGCGAACAGGGGTTTTGCCTTGGTGAAGTTTCGGATCAGTTGGGCAGCGCGCTGTTGTTCGATGACGACGTACTTGAGGCCTAGCTGGTCGCAGCGGTCGGCTGCACCGAGACCGCTGCTGCCCGCGCCGACGATCAGAACGTCGTAGGTGTCTTCCTTTGCGGTGTCGACGGATGGATCGTTTTTCGCGCTCGACAGATCGGCCGCGAGATGGTCGATCATGTCGACACCCGCATTCAGTCCGAGCTTGATGAGGGGTGTTCCGGCGATCTCGCCGATCATGTAGAGTCCGCGTACGTTGCTGTGACCTTGCGACGTCAGCAACGGGAGCCTGCGGGCTGTCTCGGGATCAAACGATCGATCGAAGAGCGATTTGCACCAACTGATTAAGGCCATCTCAGGTACGTTCCTACGTCGAA
>CAYQFV010000053.1:1520-22665 GCA_964416845.1 uncultured Phycisphaeraceae bacterium
AAGAGCGATTTGCACCAACTGATTAAGGCCATCTCAGGTACGTTCCTACGTCGAAGAGCGAATCCAACAATCCGCCGCTTGCCCTCATCCTAGGTTATCTGAAAGTATCGACACATGCACCGATCGTCACGACCCGCTTCGCCAGCCGCGGGCTGTCACGTGCAACGTCGCGGCGCGTGTCGACGGTAAACCAGCTTTCGTCTTCCTATCGCTTGAATCCCTCACACACGAGAAGTATTCCATATTCTCAAAATCGCCGACCCCAGAACACAAGAACGTACGACGATACGCCGACGTCACGGTGGCGACACACGCGGGCGGGTGTTGTCGTGGAGGGTCGGGTCGGGCGTTGAAACGGCGAAGGTTGACGTTTTGAAAGCCCGATGCCGGCTGGATATGCCCATCTACGATACCCACGGGGACGGAATTGACACCCAAGGACGTGATACCTACGGTGTCTCGCGATGTTTGAGTTGGGTTAACAGGGTCGATCGTCATGTTTGAACACGTCGCTGTCATCGGAGCCACCGGAGCTGTCGGTCGGGAGCTTCTGCGGCTGATTCAGGACCGCCGGTTGCCCGTCGGCAAGCTCTCCGCACTCGCTTCTGCGCGGAGCGCCGGAACCACCGTGCGCGTTGGGACCCGAGACATTCCCGTCGAATCGGCGGCGCGGGACATCCTGAAAGACGTGTCGCTTGCGCTGTTCAGCGCCGGGGCGTCGGTCAGTCGCGAACTGGCTGGTGCCGTCGTCGACGGCGGCGGCGTGGTTGTTGACAACTCGTCCGCGTTCCGGATGGACCCGGGCGTTCCGCTCGTTATTCCCGAGATCAATGCGAACGATCTGAACCGACATAACGGCATCATCGCGAACCCCAACTGCTCGACGATCATCATGCTGATGGCGGTCGCCCCCATTCACGCGGTCTTTCCCGTCAAGCGCATCGTGGTCAGCACGTATCAATCTGCCAGCGGTGCGGGCCAATCCGCGATGAACGAGCTGCGCGACCAAACGAGAAACGCGCTCGACGACCGACCGATCCGCCCGGCGGCATTCAAACATCCGATCGCGTTCAACCTTTTCAGTCATGACTCCGACGTGGGCGACAGCGGCTACAACGGTGAAGAGCAAAAGATGATTGACGAAACGCGCAAGATCCTTCACGCCCCTGATCTGTCGGTGTCGGCTACGTGCATCCGGGTGCCGGTTCTCCGGGCACACAGCGAGTCGATCAACCTGGAGTTTTACGAACCAACCAGTGCGGAATCGGTTCGGGAATTGCTCGGCGGCGCTGCGGGCGTGCGGGTTGTCGATGATCGAAAGACCAACCACTTCCCCATGCCCATCACCGCAACTGAAATCGACGATGTCCTCGTCGGTCGCATTCGCCAGGATATCAGCCTGCCGGATGACCGCGGTGTTGAACTGTTCGTCAGCGGCGATCAGCTTCTCAAGGGCGCGGCCCTCAACGCAATTCAAATCGCCGAACGTCTGGGCGAGTTCGCGTCACCGGATTGACGACACCCAGCCACGGTGGTGTTCTTCGACACACACGCACTCCCAGAAAACGGTTTCTCCATTTCGGCCTGGCGGCTATGCTTTCGAGCGAGTGTCGTCGGGCGTCACACTGCGACTCGCTTGACGACGAAACACCGGCTGACTGGAGGATTCATCATGTCAGTATCTCAGTATCGCAACGATTTCGCCGGTCCGATGAAAACCTTGCGCATTATCATTCTTGCGATGGTGATGGGGGTCTTCATGTTTGGAGCCGTGGCGGTGTTCGTGCGGGTTGGGGCATCGAACGACGCTTCAGTGGCGGGCGATGGGATTCCCATTCTCACGTACATTGCGCTTGCGTTTGGGGCGATGAGCGTTTTGATGAGGCTGGTCGTTCCGGGGGTCATCGTCAGTGCTTCCCGACGCAAGATCGCCGGTGGCGATTTCGATCGGTCGGGTACGTGCGGTGGAGTGGCATCGTCAAGGCCGGCAGCCGACACCGCGGATGCCGGCAAATTGATGACGGTCTACGTGCTTCGAACTATCATTGCCGGGGCGATTCTGGAAGGCGCGTGTCTGCTGGCGATCGTTGCCCATTTCGTTGACGGGTCGATCGCGACGATTGTCGTCGCCGGCGTGTTGGCGGTCGGCATCTTGGCGCTCTTGCCGACGTGGACCGCGGTCGAGCAATGGTTGGATGACCAGATGCGACTGCTCCGCGAGGAACGCGGGTGATACAACGACGAGTGTGCGGAGTATCAGTCCTATTGGGTTCCTTGCGTTGACGGTTTGGTTCGCCTGGGGGCGTTCTTGACGTAGCGATCCAGCCATTCGGTCATTTCCCAGGCCATGTGCATGACGGATTCGCGTGATCGGTATCCGTGGGCCTCTTTGGGGAGCATGACGAGGCGGACTGTCGCGCCGTGGCCTTTGAGTGCGCTGTAGAAGCGTTTGCTCTGAATGGGAAAGGTGCCGGAATTGTTGTCAGCCTCGCCATGGATGAGGAGGATGGGCTCGTTGATCTTGTCGGCGTGCATGAAGGGTGACATTTCGAAGTAGACGTTGGGCGCTTCCCAGAAGGTGCGTTCTTCAGCCTGGAATCCGAAGGGCGTGAGCGTGCGGTTGTACGCCCCGCTTCGGGCGATCCCCGCGCAGAACAGGTCGCTGTGGGCGAGGAGGTTGGCGGTCATGAATGCGCCGTAGGAGTGGCCTCCGATGGCGATGCGGTTGGGGTCGGCGACACCTCGGCGTACGACTTCATCGACAGCGGCTTTTGCACCCGCGACGAGTTGTTGGATGTAGGTGTCGTTCGGCTCTTGGTCTCCCTCACCGATGATGGGCAGGCTGGGGTCGTCGAGGATGGCGTAGCCGTGGACCAGCCAGAGCAAGGGTGAATGCGTGCTGACGCGGATGAAGCGATATGGGGATTCGGTGAGTTGTCCCGCGGCGGCGGCGCTCTTGAATTCCTGCGGGTAGGCCCACATGAGCATGGGGAGGGGCCCGTCGGATTTTTTGTAACCGGCTGGCAGGTAGAGCGTAGCGGTGAGCTTAACGCCGTCGTCGCGCTTGTAACGGATGAGTTCCTTTTGGACGTTTAGGAGTTGGGGCGTTGGGTGGGGGAACTCGGTGAGTCTGCGTAGCGTGTCTTTGCCGTAGTTGCGTACGAAGTAGTTGGGCGGTTCTGTGACGGATTCCCGGCGTGTGAGAATGATCTTTCGTTGGAAGTCGAGCAGGTCGACGGGGTATTCGTAGTATGGCGCTTGCGATTGCCAGAGGCGGTTGGGTTTCTTCGTGAAAAGAACGAGCCGGTCGAGGAACGGCTTGTTCCCTTCGGGGGACGCTCCGACGCCGTGGTAGAAGAAGGACGTTGAGGTCTCGTCGGTCATGAGGACGGGCGTGCCGAACGTCGAAGTCGTCATGATCGGCGTTCCGGGGTCGGTGTAGCGGTCTTCCCAGGAATGATCAATGAGCAGGACCGCGGGATAGCCCGGCCTGGATGGATCGATCATCCATGATCGCTGCTTGCGAGTTTTCCACCACCATTCGGAGACGAGTGCGAGTTTGTCGTTGCACCATTGCACGCCGGAGTATCGCAAGCCCAAGGAAACGAGGGCGTCGGGGTCTTCGTTGAACGGCGCGGGCAGGACGTAGACAATGTCGCGAACTTCCGCGTCCTTGCGAGGATCGCCGCCGTCCTGGGCTTCAGCCCAGTAGAGCGTGGCGTGCACGTCGCTTCGCCATCGGAAGGCGCGCGGACCGGTGGGAACGGCTCCGAAACCAACGGGCACGTTCTCGGCAAGTGGGAGGTCAGCCACTTGCCGCATAAGGTTGCCCTTCATGTCGAAAACTTCGACCAATCTGGGAAAACGCGACGCCGGCACGATGTACGAGTACGGGCGGTGCAACGTTTCGATCAGAACGTAGTGGCTGCCGGGGGCGGGTCTGGCGGACGCGATGACGCCCGGCTGACCGATCTTGGTGGCCGCGCCTGACAGCGTCACGTTGACGACCTGGGAGCGGAAGTAGTAATCGAACTGCGTTTGATCGTAAGCGTTCTTGAGCAGGTCTTGATAGGTTCGCGCCGGTGCCTTTCCGCTGATGTTTTCTTGAACGGTTGGTCCCGTCGGGATGCTCGGAGCGGTGGGCAGCGGGCCTCGGTCGTCGGGGACGAAAGTGCAGACGAACGACTTGCTATCCGAGACCCAGCGGAACGGTCGTGCGTACGTCGCATTGAGTCGGCCAAGAACGAACGGTTTGGCGTGCGCCAGGGCGACGTCGGCGATCCACAAGTCGATGCCGTCGTCGTGAGTAATGGTGAAGGCGATCTTTTTGTTGTCAGGAGCCCACTGGATGTGGTCGATCTTGGCGTTCTTCGGCAGGCCTTTGATTCGCAGTTGATATCCGTCGGCCATCCGCATGAAGGCCAGTCCGCTGTAATATGAGCGGCGGCTGCGGCCGTTGTTTGCCGGGTTGATTCGCACGCCCGCAAGTCGCAACTCCGGCCCGGATAGATCCGCGATGGGCGGCAGAGATGGTCTGTCCATCAGAAGGAGCCACTTCTTGTTCGGGGAAAGGAGGGTGGCCGGCGTTTGCGGGGCATCGATGAGCGCGGCGATATCGTCGGGCGGCATCTGATAGGTCGCCTTCTCGTGTTGGGCCGGCTGTGCGATGGCGACCGAGAGCAGCAGAGCGAATGCCGTCAGCGTATGCCCCATGACAACGGGTCGCCGCAATGGTGCGGTGGATGGCAATCGACACATAAGTGGTTCTCCTGGCGTTTTCCTCATGACAGCCCTAGCGGCGGGCCCGCGTGCGGCGTGTCGGCGGAATCCGGCGACGTCAGCCAACGTGGATGATGCTAGCTTGCGAAAGCGCCATTCGCAATTGTGGCGTGTGAATACCAACGAACCGTCTGCCGCGTCGGTTACGTCAAGCGATAGCCGAGGACGACCGGGATACCGCCCGTTAGTATCGGCGAAGGCGGTGTGACTGTGACGGCTAGATCATGAACCTGGGGATTGTCGTCGGCCGGCCGGGTCTGCACGGAGATTTCTTCCGCATCGGCGCCGAGGTTGAGCCAATTGCAAAGATGCTTCTTGACTTCGGAGACGACTTGCTCGGGTGATTTGCCAATCAGGCTTGGCTTGAGTGCGAAGAGTAACGTTCCCAGCCGCCCGGCGAAGAGTTGGTACGGTAGTGACACTTCGAGAAATGCGTCGGGGTGCATGCGGTCGGGTCGGGCAGCCGTCAGTCCGTTCCAAATGAGCGCGTCGTCGTGGTCTTTGACGCCTACAACAGCATTAACGCCCACGACGGCCATCTCTTCGATCTTGGCCTGAGGAATCATTGTGTCCGTCGGACCGAACTTCTTGTCACCCTTCTTGCCTCCCAAGGCCGTTTTGAGTGAATCGACGCGTCCGTGGACCATTCCCGAGAGCGCGGTCGGCCAACCCCGTTCCGCGACGCACCGCGCAACGCAGACGGCAGTTGCGATCGATCCATTGGCCCAGATGAAATCTTTGTCGGCCAGTCGCGGCTCTTGATAGTTGAATTCGAGGTCGCCGCCATCGTCACTGCCATACGGCGTGCGCAGCAAGCAACGCCCGAACACGACGCCCAGTGATCGGGCATGGGGTGCTCCGCGAAGTGCTTTCCATTTGGCGAACTGCCACTGGTCAAAGGTGTTGCCGATCGGTGGCAGTGTGGCCATCTGCCACGCGTGTTTCACGCCGAAGAACGCAGGGGAAACACCGACGATGGCGATGGCGGGCAGGCTTGCGCCGTGTTGAGCCAATTCGTCCATCGCTTCCATGTCTGGGGCTGATATGCCGAAAGCGTGATCGACGATGATCAGGTCGGGGGCATCTGCGCCTTCATCGAATACCGGATCAATCAGCAACGTGTTGACGCGATCGAGCAAGTCATTTCGAGAGGCGTGGAGAACTGACAGGCGAATGCCCTTGCGGAATTCGATCTTGGATACGAGAAATGCCAGCGACCGCCACGCAGCCTCAAGCGGCTGCACTTGCGGACTGTGTAACACTGCGGTCAACCATGCGGAGGCGCGTTTGTCGATCTCACCGAGGCAACGGCGCAACGCGGCCACCTCTTCGGGCGGAAGACTGGTTCCACCGGTGGCTGCCGCGGACACGACCGAGCCGATCGGAGACTTGGCGGGCGGCTTGCCATCATCGTCCCCACCGTCGCCGAGATCGATCTGGCCGAGCAGACTGTCGACGACATCGGGCTGAACTGTAGGCGCGACCGGCGTCCATTTGATCGCCTCGGTCAACCACGCCAATTCAGCATCGCCGGCAGCCGCCGTCGCCACGGCTGCAGCGAGCTGCTCGGTCGACAGTTTGCCGCGCATGCGCGCGGCGAGCGATTCACGTATGCCGAGCAGCGACTTCACGGCGGGAATACGCCCGCCAACCACATCAGGATGAAAGTCCTTGATCGACTCAAAGCACTGATTCACCTCGACCATCACGTTGCCCGCCGCGACGGGGTCGGTGATGGTGAAACGGGCCGTGGGACACGCCTGTTTCATGACGTCATCGAACGAGCTCGCCGACACATCGACACAACGATCGTTCATCGGGCCGGAAAGCGTGCCGGACCCCGATCCCGCGAGATCGCTGATGACGAGGATGTGATATGGGAGATCGGTCGTTACACGAAGCCCCTCCGGACTAGGTGTGTCGACATCGACGTCATTGTTCTCGGGACGATTGGACATTGGTCAGTCTCCATTGCACGCTGCGGATCCAACGAAATCCGTTGCATCCGAAAGATTCCCTATGATCATTCGGCATCCGCACGGCTAACACGTGCATCAGCAGGCCGACATCGGCGTCCTGGGCGCTACCCGCGATTTAGTCTACCAAGCTCAAACTACGCGACGGTAAGAGGCGTCTCGCGCAGCCATTTGTCACAGTAGGCGCGCAAGTCGTAGTTCGAGGCGGCGTGGCCGGCGCCGAACAAGGCCCGATCGACAATGCAGGCCGCGACGGCTGCTTCGGGGCCGGACCCCAGCCCTGTCCCTGCGAATCGTTCGTCCAAGTCATGGCCGGCGATTCTGGCCAAGTCCCGCATCACGCCCACAATCGTGCCAGCCTCGTTCGGGCTGTACCGCATTTCATCGCGTAGATAATTCTTCACTTTGGCTTCGACGAGTGAATTCATCTCGATTTCCTTTCGCTAGCTTTGCCCACAGATACAAGAGTCATCGTACCCCAAAAACGCAAGAACTTCTAACCGTCGACGGAGATCGACCACGGTCGACCTCGCCGATTCGCGTTGAGAAAACGTCCTAACTGAACACGCCCGTTCTCTCCCTGTTCATCGCGTGCCACAAACGTCACGCCTCAACGGGAGCGACGCGCCGGCCGAATCATATCGTCGGTCCGTGTCAGGCGACCGGCCTGGTCGCCGTTCCGCCCACGGATGTCGTCGCGACGGCGCTCACGCGTCTGATCCTGACCGATCTCGTTGATAATCTGCGACGGTGATGAAGCCGGGCTTCATCCCCGACCGAGTCTCCGTGAACGCAGTCGGACAGACGTTGGCGGCCGGCGTGAACGACACGATGTCGATCCCTCTGTCCGCCGCGATTTGCCTGTAAATAGCCATTCTCGTGTTGCTGACACCCGGCACGGGCCTGACCACGGTTCGGGGCCGACCGTCAATCGTGGCAATCCATGGGAGGCTTGGGTCGTCGCGGTCGGGAATCTTCTCATACAATGTGATGGGGACGACCGGATCGAGAGTGGGATCGTCAACCACCACGAAAACCGCCTGAATCTCCACTTTGGTGCCTTTGGGAGACGTTCCAATCACGCACACTTCGTTGTGCTTGGTGCCCAGGACGGGATGCTGCGGCGTGTCTTGGAGAATGCTGTCCGGTGACGACAGCCCGTTGTCTCCATGGACGCGGTACAGCTCGTTGCGAAACTCGACGCCCGTCTTGCCCGCGACTGCGTTCTGGACTCCCATGTCGGCGGGTTTGGCTGCCACGAAGTTTTCGGCGGGGACTTTGAGAATGAACCCCGAGGGACTCCAGGTCTTGTTTTTTGTGTGGTCGATGATTGAGCAGCTTAACAGTTGCTGCTCGATGAGATCGGGATTGTTCAACAGCGCGGTGATGTGATCCGGATCGCCGTCGGGATACTCCGCTATCGCGTTGATTACATACCGGTACTGACCTAACCCAGGCTGTGGATCATCGAAGTTGGCCGGATCCCACGCCTGCTGTTCTTGATCCATCTGCTCGGGAGTGACGGGGCGACAGGAGTAGACAACCTGATCGACATCCGGTTCCGGGCCTGGGTCACCACCTTGCGCTTTTCGTTCGGTGCGTGCTTCGGCGGTGGTCAAGACATGCGCATCGGCGAACTCCCCGTAGGCTGCGTTGCTCTTGTCGACCTCAAGAACCTTTCCGTCGCCGGACCACTTCGTGACGGCGCTGGCGGCTCGCTTGTTCGTGTCGGGATCGTCGGCCGTTGCGTCAATGATTTTCTGATAGCCCTCGCGGTCGTCGCTCCGGCGTTTGGCTTTTCCTTTCTTGGTGAGCGGCATTAGTCGGCGCCCTCCCACTCCGTCATGATGTAGTCGTCGAGCTTGCCGATTTTGCGCTGAGGACTTAGCGACGAGTCGTTTAGAATCTCGGCAGCCCAGGGTGTTGAACGATGGGTGTCGAAATCCGGCCTGACCCATGCCATGAAGACGAGATACTGTCGGAGAAGAAACGGAGACTTGATACCGTACTTGGCGGCGGATTCCATGCCCTTGCGAACGAAAGCTCGGAGCTTGTCGTCGGAAAGGTGCTCCACCGCTTCAGCCACCTCGTCGCGAAGATAGGCCATGCTCTGGTCGATGAACGCCTCGATCTGCTTCTCGCGAAGGCCTTCGATGAGTTGTGTCCTCAAGCGAAACATGACGAAACACTCGCAGTCTAACGACGGTATCGATTCCGGGGTTTCGGGACGGCTTGTTGCGCATCGATCTCGACCTCATCGGCACTGACGCCGCTGGCCGACGATGAGTACAACCACATTTTTCCGGGCGATTCGGATTCGACAATCCATCGCCGGATCGGACCGAAGAACTGCGTCGCGTCACCCGCTTCGCAAACTTCGATGAACGGGCGCAAAACGCGCGGGTCGTAGAATCGGAAGTAGTACTTACGACCCGTCTCATCCGCCGCGCGAAACACCTTCTTGAGGTGGACGGCAACCTTGTCCGCCTCGACGTCAGCAAAGAGCATGACGGCTGCACTGGATCCCAAGCGCTCCGCGTACATGTCGATGAACTCGCGGGAATCGCGATCGAGCGCGCGTTTGCGATCGAGCGAAACGACGTACGGAGCGACGCCCTCCATGATCTTGGCAGACTCCCCGTCGAAGAGGCATTGCGTTTGCAAGCCCAACCGATCGCGGGCGACACGTATCAACTCGCGATTGCGGGCAGCGTCGACGACGGCAAAGAGACCTTCTCCCGGTGCGCGACGGTACTGGATGAACGCGCGGAGCGATTCACCCGTGGTGTTGAAAGCCAATCTCATGCGCGATTCTGCCACTGGTCACTCGATGACTGCTCCCGTGCACACTCGGAATGCGCACACTGCGTTGCGCGAACGTCGCACATACATTGGGCTTGATTCGCACATTCGCCAATCACGTTAGAGAGGCTCCCACGATGCTTCGTCTAGATTGGGGAACTGAACCTTGCACGAATCCGACCCCGTGATGCCCTCGATCCGGAACGATCCGTCGGAGCCGAGGTTGCCGCGAATCTCCTCGCCGTTGGGTAGTTTGAGTACGAACGGTTCGTTGGCAACGCCTTGGTCGTCGTCGCCCACCAGAGAGATTTCGACCCAATGGTCTCCGGTGTCGACCGCCTCGACCGGAGGGCCCGCGCACCCATAGGTATCGCGATCGACTAGCGGTGTACCGCTCTTGGAGGCTTCTGAGAACGCGCACGCGCAATCCGGATTGGTGCAGTCGCACGGAGCCGGGGCCGGCTGAATCTTTTGTGCGGGGCCTTCCGGAGGCGGAGCGAGCTTGGCAATCAGCGACGCGACTTCCATGGAGGCTGCCGCGATCTCGCCGCCGTCACTTCCAGCGGCCGAGAGCAGTGCTGCGATACCGCCGGCCACACCTGCGGCCGTGCCACCCGAACCACCGCCACCTCCTCCCCCGCCCCCTCCAGCACCCAAGTCGCCGATATCGACCGTGGGACAACCCATTGAAATCGGATCACCACCGCCGCACGCTTCAAACACCTTGTCGCCTTGCCTGGCAGCGGGCAGATTATTGATCAGTACGGTCTTGCTTCCCTTGGTGACCATTCCCGGGCCATGCGGCGGGATGGGGCATGGGATGGGGCAGTTGTGCATGTCGGTTGAGCCGCCGATCGCTTTGAACGCGTCACCCACCGCCGCCGCCGCTTTCGCTTTGATGTCTGTGGTGTACGAAAGGATGGCAGCCGGGATTTTGGGTGGCGGGACGGAATCAGCGGCGAACTTTGCCGTCAACTGAGCGTTTTCGCCGGTCAGCTTTCCGAAGGCGCCCGACACCTTGCCCGGGGCGGCTGAATTGCCTTCAGCAGCGGTGGCCGCGGCGGCAGCCGTCGACGCGCCCTGAACAACGCCGAGAATGCCTATCGCAATCGGGGGCAGTATCGCTGGCAAGCCCATGAACACCTTCATGATGTTGGAAGCGATCTCGAGCGCCGGGCCTGCGGTCGCCGGCAGCGACCGCCACGCCTTCATGTTGCCGATCATCACGTCTTCACTTCCGGGACCGGGGTCCAACGGAGGACCGTGACCGGTGGGATCAGCTTTTCGTGCTGCTGCGGGCATCTTGCGAATTCCTCAAATCACTCATTCTTCAATGTCACGCGTCGCAACTCAGTCGGATTGAACGCCAGCTCGTACCATTCTTCATCCTTCGAGAACCCGGCTACTGGCCGCCAGCGGCCCTCAAGCCGTCGTTGTAACCGCGAGTGTACTCCGCGGTAGCGGATGAATTCGGGCCAGCCGCCCCAGCTTCAGTAGTTGCCTGATTTTGGCGGTAGTTTTCCATGTACGCTGCCTGTGCCTCTCCATGTTCCGGACGCGGAGGTGGCGGCGGAGGACGTCGCGGCAACCGCTTGTTCTGGTGATGATATTCCCGCAAGAACTTTATCTGATCCCTGCTTCGCTTCATTTTGTTGAAAATGCCAGTGAATTCCGCCGTCGGCGCTGGTTCACCCCAGAAGGGTCGTGCGCCTAGCCCACCATTTGCGTCCTTCGGAGGAAGTTTTAGCTCATGGCCTTTTTCATTGGGCTGCAAATTGTAACAATAGACCATGCACATCACCGTGGAATTGTAGGGGCGTGTCGTATTCCTCTCCTCCAAACATTCCTCCCACGTACCCACATTTTCCACGAGGAATTTGTATATCTTTGGGTATGCTAGCTCAAAACACCAGCGGTGATGTTCATTAATGAAAAATCCGGGGGACAATGTATACGTCCCCATCGCAGACGTCATCAGTTGACTTGGCTTGAGCTTTTCAGAGGCCGTAACGCCCCGGGGGAAACCGGTAAACTTGCGCCATGCGTATCCACCTTGAACTCGCTCGGTCGGGCCCGTATTCCTTGTCTCATGCCATTCACTGCGACGTATCAAGATCTCAGAGTACTCCTCGACAACTTCTTGGACACTCATTTTTCCTCCCCAAGTACCGCTGAGGTCCTTCTCGAATTTCGTGCCGTGGTGCTCCAGGAACCGCCAAGCCAGGTCGAACACAATTTTGGGAACGGCGGTGAGTTGATTCTTGATGGCTTCGTCGTCGGGTTCACGGATGTCCAATCTGACTTGTGTTCGATGCCTCCCGGGGAAGGGCAACCAGACAACGTTAGGACTGTCGTTGTCACGTTTGCCCGTAATCGTGATCTTAGTCTGGTCAAGTACGTGAAAACCTTCGCGTCTTTCTTCGATCGCCAGGGTGATAATGCAATTGTTGACAATCTTCGGGATCGTCCTGTAATCCTCTTCACCCTTCTTTGTCGTGAATTCCTCCTTGGCTCGGTGCGAGCCACCCCAATCTCCGCTGAACCCTGCTCTCCCCGGCACGGGATCGACAGCGAAAATGTTGACCTGAAGGTTGTTGGCAAGGTCATCTGGAAGATGTATTTTCTCATCATCGGTGAGGGCGGCGAGATATTCCACGCTGCTGTCGCCCGCTTCCACTGGTTGCACCGCACCGTCTCCGGGTGAGTCGTCCAAATCACTTGCATCGTAGCCCTTGGGTACTAGGAACGGCTCGCCCTGCACAAAGTAACGGTCAATCCAGTACGCCAATTTGAGCGCCGTGACGGACCCGCGACTCCAACCGACAAGATTAATCACGTTCGGAAAGAGTTTTCTTCCACCCTCTGTGATCAGGCGTTGTCGCAAGACGAGCAGTGCATGACAAACATTGTCATTCCATCCATCGCCAAGAATAGCGCCCCGGTTCTTGCCCACGACTTTCTTGAGCTTCATCAGAGAAACGCGGTGACCAAGCTTTCTGGGTGTGTAATGGCGCCAGTTGCGCCCCTTGCATTTAATTTTCTTATCAAGGGTGTTTCCCCAAAAATCGCCCGGCATGGGATTGGGATATCCGGTAACGCCGACCTGTTTCTTGTTCTTAGGATCCAGCGGGTGACCCTTGGGATATACATCCATATCGGAGTCGCCACATCCGTCAAGAATGAGAAACGTTTTGTGGTATTCCTGGAAATATTTGTAGGCCCCTCGGGCAATGCCCCAAGGGTTATTCCCCATGAGATTACCTTCAATTACGTCGCGATCCTCAGAATCCGTTTGATCCGCAGGTTTGTCCGGGGTCGTACACGCCTCGTCTGGCGGTGCGTCATGGGAGGGATCCATTTTTTTCAACGCTTTTTCGCCTTCAGCATGGGTGAGGCCATTCCGTCCGTAACGGTCCAGATTGATTGGACGGTCTGTGACAGATCCCGCGTACCAGTACGCCGCTCCGAATTCAGTCACCATTTCCAAGCACTTGCCGTCTCTATGCGAGCCCGTGCCGTGGCAGAAGATGGTGAAGACCCGATCCGCAGTCGTGTTTGCGGTGTTCAGCCTGCCACGGGCCATTGAGGCGGCAGCTTGTGTCCCATCCTGGGTTGTGCTCGCTTCCGCTTGGTCTGTCTGTACGGGGTCTTGACTCGAACTCGCCGCATTGGGATCAGCCATCATGCACCTCGCGTATCTTTTCGCGTGTGGTCTCGTCCAATTCGCCCGTCACTTCGATGTCATACTTCGTTTGGAATATTCGAATCGCCTCCTCGAGCGCCGGATTCATCTCGCCGTCGAATCTCCCATTGTAGAAGCCCAGGTTTTTCAACCTCTTCTGGACACCGGATAACTCCGTGATCGGGTCCAGTTTGCCCAGGTCGAGGTCGTATTCATCGCCAGACTCTGTGAACGTGATTCTTGCCCGCGTCGCGTCTGGCGGGATGAAGACGTCGATCTTCCCCTCTGGATCCGTCGTTCCTTCCTGCTCCTCACCGTCGATATCGAGGGTGTAGTCTTCGTTGCCTCTTGGCTCGTCCTCCACCAGGAATTTGACGATCAGCTTCTCCGGCGCCCCTTTGCGTACGAACCGGTGTCGCACCTCCGTTTCCCCTGATTCCTCCTTGGGGCGAAGTTTCGGGATGGTAACGCGATCGCCCGGCAGAAGCACGTAGGGGTCCTTCCGCACATCCTTCAACTCGGAATTACCCGGGTCGTTCCAGATCGTCTCCCAGAAATGCCCCGTATCCATCGCGATGGACGCAGTACAGTCGCCGGGTTTGGCCACGTAGTCACCATCCCCCACCGGACCGGAACCGGACTCTTCCTTCTCATCCTGCTGCTGAGCGTCGTCGGCGCCCTGTTTGGCCTGCTGGTCCTTGGCTTCCATCTCCACCTGGAGCTTGGCGGCCTTTTGCTGACGAGTGCCGCCGCTAGGTTGGCTGGGTATTCCGCTCACAGTCTTGCATCTCCTAGTACCAAGCGCACCACTTCAAACCGACCCAGGCCGTCTGCCAACGCGACCATCATGCAAATCCAGACCCGCCTACCGCTCACCTGAGATCCTCGAGCTCGTAGATGCTGAAGTCGAACTCCTTCTCTTCGAATGGTGCCGTTTTCTTCTCCTCTTTGACGACCTTTAGGTACTCGGTCTGCGCCTCGCTGTAATCCACGCCCTCGAGGGCCTTCGTGACATCGTCGATGCGCTTCTGCTCCTGCTTGATCTCCTTCTTGAGGCGCGACTTGTCGGAGCGAGAGGTGGCCTGCGCTAGCAGGACTTCCTTGTGCTTTTTGTTCTCCTCATGTTTCGCGAGTTGTTCAATTCTAAGGTTCGCCCACTGGTCGTACTGGGTGGCCAGGGTCCGGTGCAGCGCCTCCCACCTGTGGAGCGTGGCATCCCGCTTGATGATGGACAGTTTCCGCTGATTCGAGGCCCCGTCGCAGTAGACGAACACGCCGCCGTCGCGCACGGTCTTCCTCCAGAGGCTGGGGACGACGTCCGCGGCGGTGAGGATGTGCACGTCGATCTGTTGGTCGGGCTGCTTGCCCCAGTGACGAAGAAGACGTCCCCCCATGTGGTCCCGGCAGACCTCGAGCCCGAAGGTGATCGTACCGATCGAGTAGATCGCGTCGCGGGACGACTCGCTCAGTCGGGCATATCCGAAGTGATCGTCGCCGTACATACCCCAGACCTGCGAGGCGTCTCTCTTCTTACTGCTGGCGATGTCGGCCTCGTTGCGTTTCATGTAGGTGAAGAACCGGCCTTTCCAGAAAATGGGCACCGAGTTGAAGACATGCCACCGATCGCCCGTGCTGGGAAGCTGGATACCCCAGAAGATGCTGCCCGGCACCAGAAGCCACTTTCGGCAGGGCTTGTACTCGTCGTCGTGCAGCTCGTCGTCCTCGCCCGGGTTGATCAGATCGCCGATCAAGCCAACCAGATTGATCATGTCGCTCTGCGAATAGGGTCGGTTCCCGCGGCGGAAGTACCATTCCGGAGCGACGAAGAGATGCAAGATCTGTTCGCCGGCCACGCGGGCTTCCTCGTTCTCGTCCTTGAACCGCGAAGCGATGACGTCGTCGGCTGCGTTGATCATGTCCAGTAAGAACCTGGCGCGCAGATAGGGCGATTCGCCAAGCACATCCCCTGGTTTGCTGGGAAACAACGCGTCCGCTTCGTCCTCCGCCTCGGCGGGAATCTCCGGATATTTCTTGGTGATCATCCGGTTGGTGGCGCTAACGCTGTCCTTGCCTGTCCTCGGCGACCAGATCGCGGTGCGCAGCTTGATTTTGGCGGGTGCACCGACGCCGTTGTAGACCGCACCATCGGGGACGCTACGCGTGACCTTTAAGCCGGTGTAGATCCGACGACCGATGAAGTCGGGGATGATCTCCAACTTGACTTTGAATCCACCTGCCGTTGATTCGAATGTGTGGCTCTCTGGCTTGAGCGCACCGTAGTTCAGATCCACGGTGATCGTGGCCGATTCCTCCCGATCCGTGACCGTTTCCTTCACGGTCACCTTCACCCGGACCTGCACATCGTCGTTGACCTTGATCCGTGGCGACCACTCCTGCGACGTGGTATACAACCACACGCTACTCCCAAATTTAATGTCCTTCTCCACAAAGACGTCCGACGGTTTGTTGATCGTACCGTCCACGTCGATCTCGCCGTCGATCGTGCGCACGAGAGGTCGGGGCTCGTCGGGGATGGCCTCACTCCAAGCCTTTGAGAAATCAACGTTTTTCAAGCGGATGTAGAATCGCCTGCTCATCGCGTGGTCTGCCTCCTACGAAACGTTGCCGTTCTTGCACCGGAAGTCACGCGGTCAACTCCCATGAACTTCGACAAGCTTCGCGCGCGTTTCCTCATCGGGCTCGCCGGTCGTCGGGAGGCCGTTCTGCTGCTGGAACAGACACAACGCATTACGCACCCGACCGGTCAGCGATTGGGCGGACGACCCCCCGCACTGGAACCCGAGATTCTCGAGGCGGGCGACGATTCCTTGGATCTCGGTGATAGGACTCATCCGGCCGAGCGCAACCGGAATCTCAGTCTCTCCCGGCTCTCCGGGATTGAGAATCAGGGTGCCGGACCGCGCATTGCCCGGCACGGGACACTCGATCCAGCCGTCGGCGTCTGCGATGCCCTCCACTTCCTGCCCGTCCACGACCAGCTTGTACGGGACACCGCCCCTCGGGTGATCCTCCTGAGGACCGCTCTCCTTCTCGTCCTCCAAGCCGAAGAACTCGGAAGGCCCCTGGAGGAGCCGGAACTTCAGCTTGGCGGGCTCGCCTCGCCGCAAGAACCGATGCCGCACCTCGGTCTCACCTGATTCCTCTTTGGGCCTAAGTTCGGGGATGGTCACGCGGTCGCCTGGCAGCAGGACGTTGGGGTCCTGTCGCACCGTATTGAGCACGGCGTTGCCCGGGTCATTCCAGAGGGTGTCCCAAAAATGCCCCGTGTCCTTGGCGATCGACGAGATACACTCACCGTCTTCGACGATGTGGTCACCTTCCCCCACCGGCCCGGCGCCGGACTCGGCCTTCTCATCCTGCTGCTGTACGTCGTCGGCGTCCTGTTTGGGCTGCTGCTCTTTGGCCTCCATCTCCGCGCGAAGCGCTTCCGCTTTCTGCTGACGCGTGCCGCCGCTGGGGACATTCGGTCTCGAAGGAATGCTCGGCATCAAAGTCGCTCCCACGCGTCGATATCGAGATTCGGGAAGGCAATCTGACAGGTCTCGCCCGGTTTGCCGGGCACGACGCGGTGCGCCTGGCCATGGCGATCCAGTTCGCCCTTGATGACCGTCTCACCATCGGGGGCAGTGATCTCGTAGCGTTCGTACGGAACGGGCCCACCCTCCTCGTCCACCAGTTCGATTTCAATCCAAGTGATTTCGACGACCACTTCTTCGGGCTCGGGGGTGTATCCCGCGATGTCCGCGGGTACTTCTCCCTTCGCAAGTTCACCGCCGCCGGAGTACGTGACATCTTTTCCTGGTTCCGCTTTGTCGGCCGTCACCGTCTTCTCCGGCGCGGTGAGTGGCACCGCCTTACCGCTGTCCGCCGACCCGCCACTATTGATCTTGACCTTGGTACCCAAGATGGTGATGCCCTTGCTGTCGATCTTGATGAAATTGCCGCCGACTTTGAGCGTAATCCCTTTGCCGGCCTCGATTACCACCTTCTTCTTGGCTTTGAGAAAGATATCCTTGGCCTCTTCGCTGTGGCCGCCCTTGAATTTCTCACCCACGTCTCCCTTGACCTCGAGCGACAAATTCCCACCCACCTTTTCGTTGCGATCGAGTTTGACCTCGCTGTTCTTGGCTTTCTTCACTAGCTCGAACTTGTTGTTCGCGACAGTCAAGTGGTGGTCGTTGTCCACATTCTCAACGTGGTCGTTGTTGACCCGAACGTGCAGATCTTTTTGGGCATAGAGGAGGATTTGCTCCTTGTCCTTGAGGTCCTCAAACCGGATCTCGTTGGTCCCTCCACCGCCGGTGCTGGTGTTGGTCTTAATGTAGCTCTTGGTCTTCTCGTCGGGCAGCGCGTAGACCGGCATCTGGTCCTGGTTGTAAACGCGACCGATGATGATGGGCTTGTCCGGGTCGCCTTCGAGGAAATCAACGACCACCTCGTGACCGACACGCGGCAGGAACATCATGCCGTACTGACCGCCGGCGGACCCTTGGGATACGCGAATCCAGCACGACGAGTTCTCGTCGAACGCCCCTTCACGATCCCAGTTGAACTGCACTTTGACCCGGCCGTACTTGTCGGTGTGAATCTCCTCGCCCGAGGGACCAACGACGCGGGCCGTTTGCGATCCGCGAATCTGCGGCCAAGGGGTCAGACGCGCCGGTCGATATGCGACGTCTCCAGGAATACATTCGAATCGACATTCATAGACTGCCGCGTCGAAATCGACGTGCTGGACGCGCGACATGTCCTCGATGAGATTCGGAATCGACAAGGCGTCAAGCGGGTTGCCCCCGAGGGCGCTCGCGACGCTGGTGATGTCCTTGGACACTTGCCCGGCGTGGTACAACCAGTGGGTCAAGTCTCGCCGCGCCGTTGGATCACCCGCACCGATGCGGGTGGCGATTTGGAGAAGGGCGGACGCCAGTTCGCGAATGACCGGATTGTCGTTCTGCTGGGCGGCGATCAATGACTGGTAGACGCTCGATTGCAGGATTCCGCGGCCGTTGCTTGTGGTGGTGCTTCCGATCGCCTGCTTGCCCTGATGCACGACGCGGGTCACCAGATAGGTCGTGTTCACATCATCGGAAGGGTGCCCGGTCATGTCGAAGGTCGCGCCCGACGTGATGCGATAGCTGTTGCTCTGACCGACGCCGGTCGTACGACCGGTTTCGAACTCTTCAGCGCGAATCTTGGCGATGGCGGTTCCGGCAGCCTGCTCCGTGTATTCGCCGGGATAATCGGAGAACTCGAGCCCGGTGTCGCGGGCAAGATCGAATCTGGCTTCGAGGTTCAGTGACGGGTTTTCGAAATTGAAGTCGTTGAATACGACGGCGCCAGGGCGCACCGTTTGGCCGATCCGAAAACGGTAGATGTGCTCAGTGTCGACGTTCAGGCCAGTGGGCGGGCTGTACGGCAGTGCAGCATCACCTTCGATCGCTGGATAGGTCTTCGAATCGGCGGCTACGAAGACGTGCCCGTCTTCGGATTGTTCGAAGAACCAATAGATCCCCGCTTCTTCCATGAGCCGACAGCAGAAGTTGTAATCGGTTTCGCGATACTGAACGCAGTATTCTCGCGCGTCGTAGGTTGCTTCCAAACCTGACAGGCGGAATCGGTCGGACGGGATTCCGGCATCGGTGAGAACTGTGGTAATGATCTCCACGATGGTCTTGGCTTGAAAAATCCGGCTGTTGTATCGGTGCGTGAGCAGCCAGATGCTCGGAACCAGTTCCGCGCGGTATTGCATTTGCCCGGGCGAGTGCCCCGTCAGCTCAAAACGGCTGATAATGCCGTGAAACCACCGCGTACCGTTTGCGGTGTTGACGCTGAGAACGGCCGGTTTTCCGACGACATCGTCGAAGTTTACCGTTTCGTCGCTCACCGCCAGTTCGATCTCGAAGCGGTAGAGTTGACACAGCCCTTCAGTGCCGCAATATCGCAGCACCTTGAACAGGTCAACATCTCCGCCATCGACCTGAAATGCGATCTGCGCCTTGCTAAGATCTCGGATCAACGCCATTGGTCATAGCTCCCCAATACTACAGAGCTCAGGACGGCGTCACACTCGTGACACCGAGCGATTCGGTCGCGCCCGCCAAAGCGAGGCCTACCCGAACCGCCGTCCCACACTGCGAAACACCCCGACTCGTTCGTGCACGTTCGTCGACCAGAGCGATCAGTCAGCGAACGCGTATGTAAACCCTTCTTCACCATCGGTGCTCATGGTCACGGTGGACGGCATGGTTTCCTCCGTCATCCGTGCGAGCAACGCCCGGGACAATTCCGGCAGCACCATGCGATCGAGCAGGTGGTCGATCTGGCGAGCACCGATGTCCACCTGCGTGCACAGTGAAGCCATCCGCTCGTACACCGCGTCGTCAACTTTCATCTCAATCTGATGGGCGTCTCGCAACCTTTTGCCCACCTTGCGTACCTTGATCTTGGCGATGTTGCAAAGCACATCCTCGGAAAGCGTGAGAAACGGGACGACCGTCATCCTGGCGACCAGGGCGGGCTTGAAGTGCTCGCGGAGGTGCGGGTAGATGCCTTCCTTCAGATCGTCGATGCTGATCTCCTCGCCCGACTCGCACATGTTCTGAATCACATCAGTGCCAAGGTTGCTCGTCAGGATGATGACGGTGTTCTTGAAGTCGATGACTCGGCCTTCGCCATCCGCCAGAAAGCCCTTGTCGAAAACCTGGTAGAACAAGTTCATCACGTCGGGATGGGCTTTTTCGACTTCGTCCAGCAAAACGACCGAGTACGGATGCTGCCGCACCGCTTCGGTCAGCACGCCACCTTCACCATAGCCCACATACCCCGGCGGCGAGCCTTTGAGCAGCGAGACCGTGTGCTTCTCCATGAATTCCGACATCGCGATGGACGTGATGAACTCATCGCCGCCGAACAGAAGCTCAGCCACCGCAAGGGCAAGTTCCGTCTTTCCCGTGCCGCTGGGGCCCACCAGTAGAAAAACGCCCTGCGGCTGCGTGGGGTTTCCGATGCCCGCCTTCGATGTGCGAAGCTTCTCCGCGATCGTGCCAAGGGCGTGATCCTGGCCTACCACTCGCTTGCGGAGATGATCCTCCATTTTGAGCGTGGCCTCTATCTCGTCTTTCACCATGTTGCCGACGGGGATTCCAGTCCAATCCGCCACGACCGACGCGACGCACGCGGCGTCCACTTGGGCGTGTACGAGCGGCTCCTCGCCACGAACTTCTTCAAGCTCAGCGACTGCCGCGTCAATTTGCTCGCGAATCTTGGCTTCGTCGACGACGGGTTTGGCCTCTTCCGCCTCGCCATCGCCGTCTGAACCTTCACTGTCTGCGTTGGTCTCGGTTTTGGCAGCCTTGGATTTCGCATCGGCGCCCGGCTTGTCGCCCGCGGTCGAGAACCCTGGAAGCTGGGAGCGTAATTCCAGCACTTTGTTGACGGCATCCAACTCCGTCTGCCACCGCTTCTCGAACGCTTCTCGTTCGGTGAGCAGTGATTCCCGAAGTTCCTGCATTTCGGACAGCGCGCCTTCGTCAATGCTCACGCCACCCGACGCGTCGCGCCGCATGGCTGCGATGGCTGTGTCCAGCCCGTTCAGTTGGCGGTCCAGATCGTCGAGCGTGCCCGGACGGGTCGCCAGGCTGACCGAAACACGAGCACAAGCGGTGTCCATGAGGTCGACCGCCTTGTCCGGCAAAAACCGGCCGCTGATGTATCGCGACGACAGCTTCACGGACGAAGTGACCGCTTCGTCAAGCGTGAACACCTTGTGGTGCTTTTCGTATTTGTCCTTCAGACCTCGCATCATCACGATGGCGTCTTCGATGTTCGGTTCGTCGCATCGGACCAGTTGGAACCGACGAGCGAGTGCGGCGTCCTTCTCGAAGTA
>CAYQFV010000054.1:0-6187 GCA_964416845.1 uncultured Phycisphaeraceae bacterium
GATTTCCCGTACGCGAGGTCGGCGGGAATGATGAGATAGCTCGTTCCGCCCGGCTTCATCAGGGAAAGCCCCTCGGTCCATCCCTTGATGACCTGGTTCAGGCCGAATTCGGCGGGCTTGCTCTTGCCACGCGATGAATCAAACTTCGTTCCGTCTGTCAGCCAGCCGGTGTAGTGGACCTTAACGCGGTTGGTCGCCTTGGGGGATTCACCGGAGCCTTCCTTAACGTGAACGATCCACAGGCCGGAATCGGTGAAGGATCCTTTGGATGTGTCCACACCTCGGGCGGCTACGAATGCTTTGGCGGTTTCGATGCTTTTGATCTTAGCCTCCTCGCGTGCTTTGATTGCGGCTTTCTCGCGTGCCCGCAGCCCCGCGATCAAGTCGGTGATTTCGTTTTCATTGACGCGCGATGCCTTCTTGATGAGCACCGGCGTGTCGGCAGCGGCGGCCTGGCGAGCGTCGGCCCGCTGGTCCTTGTGGACGGGAGTGGTGGCGATCGCGTCGATGGTTTTCATGCCATCCACGATTTTTCCGAACACGCAATATCCCCATCCCCGGTTGGTATTCTTGTGATTCAGGAAATCGTTGTTTTGCAGGTTGATGAAGAACTGGCTGGTGGCGGAATGGGGGTTTCCGGTTCTGGCCATGGCAATTGTTCCGCGATCATTGGTCAGTCCGTTGGTGGCTTCGTTGGCGATCGGGCTTCTCGTTTCTTTCTTGGTGTAATCCACGGTCATGCCGCCACCCTGGATCATGAAGTTGTTGATAATGCGGTGGAACATGGTGTCGTTGTAGAATCCGCTGTCGACGTACGTCAGGAAGTTGTCGACCGTCTTGGGGGCCTTGGCATGGTCGAGTTCCAAGATGAAATCGCCGAGCGTCGTCGTCATTTTGACATAGACTTTCTCTGGGGTCTTTGCCGTCTTGTCTTGGCCGGATACGACGTGGCAGAAAAAGCACGTCGCAAGCACGACGCACCACCCGGATCGGTTGTTCCACTTCATTGCTGGATTCCTTAAACTTTTGCGATAACGCTGCTGGAGCGGGTTCTCAGAGCGCTCCCACGGGGCTGATCGCGGCGACGACCTGCTCGCCACCGGCAACGGTCCGTAGCGTACCGAATCGACGACTTCGCGACAAGTGATCTGGACGCCCGTTTTGCCTGATCCGGACCGGTTCGACCCCCGATTTGCCGTCGGTTTGGTTCTTGGGCAACGAGTGATTCGGTTCAAATCGGGCACGTGGCGGTTGTTTGTTCGTCCTTTACGCAGCGCGGGCGTGACGCACGAGGACGCAGCCGATACGTTACCGGAGCGTTTGCATCGGTATGAAACCATTCTGTCGGGAGGTTGACGGGTGCGTCGAATCATTCTCATCCATGTGTTGATGCTGGTGGCGATGCCGGGCTGTGTCGGTGGCAGCGGGCCGCCCTTCGCTAATCTTGTGATACTCAATGCCCATGTGTGGACCGGCCATGGGACCGAAGCCGAGGCGGTCGCCATTCGCGGGCAGCGTATTCTTGCGGTGGGGTCGAACGCACAAGTCGCCAACAGGATCGACGGTGACACCGGCGTGATCGATGCCCAAGGGCGGCGTGTGATTCCTGGCATCACGGATTGTCATGTGCACATTGTCAGTGGGGGCGAGCAGCTCTCGCGATTGTACTTGCGAGACGTTCATTCCAAACGGGAATTCGTGGACGCCGTCGCCAAGACTGCCGGCGACACCGCTGAGGGCGAGTGGATACTCGGAGGGCGGTGGTCTGTCGAAAGTTGGAGCCATCCTGAATCGCCGATGAAGGCGTGGGTGGACGGAGTGGCGGCAGGCAAGCCACTGTTTCTGACTCGGATGGACGGACATCAGGCGCTGGCGAATTCGGCTGCTTTGCGGCTTGCGGGCATTGATCGCAACGGGCCGGCTGATCCGCCGGGCGGGGTGATCGAGCGCGACAGCGTGACGCACGAGCCGACGGGCATTCTCAAGGACTCCGCGATGGATTTGGTTTCGCGGCATGTTCCCGTCGTCTCGGTGGACGACATGTACGTCGCATTGTTGCGTGCGATGAAACACGCCAACGCTCTTGGCATAACGGGTGTTCACGATATGTCCGGGCCGGACGACCTAGCCGCGATGACGCGGGCACATCGCGAAGGCACGCTCACGCTTCGGATTCGCAAGTACTTGTTCGTCGATGATTGGACCAAGGCGGTCGATTCGGTCAAGTCATTCGACGTTCACGACGCATTCCTGACGGTGGCCGGTTTTAAGGGGTACATGGATGGATCGATGGGCAGTCGGACGGCCTACATGTATCGACCGTACGCCGACGCGTCGCCCAAGGCGGACTATCCCAGCGGGATCCTCTCCGCACAGGCGATTCCGCCCAAGTCGTTGCGGTACATGATCGAGGTTGCTGACGGAGCGCAGCTCCAGTGCGCCGTGCACGCCATTGGCGATGAGGCGAATCATCTTCTGCTCGATATGTACGCGTCGGTCGCGCGTAAGAACGGTCGTCGCGATTCTCGTCATCGTATCGAGCACGCGCAGCACTTGTTGCCGGAAGACATTGGGAGGTTTGCGGAGCTTGGCGTTGTCGCGTCGATGCAGCCGCTCCACAAGGCCGACGACGGGCGGTATGCCGAAAAAGCGATCGGCGAGGATCGCCTGGATGGGGCGTACGCGTTTCGGGCGCTGATTGAATCCGGAGCGTTGGTCTGTTTCGGAAGCGATTGGCCTGTAGTCTCGCTTAACCCATTTGAGGGGATCGCCGCTGCGGTTACCGCGAAGACGCTCGACGGAGCGACGTGGCTTCCGGAGGGATCCATCACCGTTCCTCAAGCGGTGTACGCGTACACGGTGGCTGCGGCGAAGGTCGGTTTTTCGGAGCGAGACCTTGGCACGTTGGAGCTTGGCAAGCTGGCTGACATGGTGATCCTTGATCGCGACATCTTCACGATCGACGCTGATCAAATCGGCGACACCAAACCGGTCGCAACGATTGTGGGCGGCGAGATCGTGTATGATTCGGGCGAACTTCGCACTGCGCGAGCGAGGGCAACCGATACCCGTGTGCGATCAGACCAATAGCCACATGAACACGTCACCCGCCGAACTCGTCCGCCGAACAGGCGTCCTTTTTGTTCTAACGGTTACCGGTTTTGTCGCCGGCTGCCGAACCGAGCAGGCGGTCACGTTCATCTTGCCGAAATACCAGTCCATCAAGCTCAACACGGGTTTGGAAAGACTGATCCCCGACATCGGGCCTATCGAAGCACCCACTTTTTCGCACGATGCAAGTCGCGTCGCCCTCGAAGTCGAAGACTATCGCGATCCGTGGTTGCCATACGAAATCCACTCTATTGCTGTGTCTCGAAAGGATGAGGCCGGTCATTGGGCGGTGCCGACAACGGTTTTCAGCGGTCGATACAAACCGTTCTGGGGTCGCATGCACACTGCCGTGCAACCATCGTTCGACGCGGATGGCCAGCATCTTTTCATCACGCACGTCAGCTTCGACAGCGGTCTTGGCATTCCGTGGGTCAACACGCTTCGCTCGACGATCGAACGTATCCCGCTCACTGATTCCCCGGGCCTAGAACTGGTCGATCACGCGGACTGGGGACACGAGCCGAACGAATTGCTGCAACATGCTCGGGTGTCGCCCGACGGTCGGTGGCTGACTTTCTACACCAAGGAACACGAACGGGACCAGGGTGTTTATCTTCTTGACCTCAAGACGAAGGCCAAGTTCCGCCTAAGTCACACACTCGACAAACACCCCACATGGAGTCCCGACGGTCGTCGCATCTACTTCCACCACGTCGAAGGCGGGCGACGTGGGCGTCTTAAATCTGCTTCGCACGGTGTGGAGCGATCCGTTCTCGGTTTTTTCGAGATGGACTTTGTAGACGGCCGACTGGTGAATTGGCGGCGGCGTCTTATGGACCCCATGAACGACGGCGAATACATATACCACAAGCATGTTACCGAAGTGCCCGGTACTAGCCTCCTCATCTTCCACGGCCAGCTCAAACCAACTGGCAGGAAGCGTCTAATGGTGCGAACCATCGAGCCGCGGTCGCAGGTGTTCGTGTTGAAACCCCGTTGGCAAGGTCACAAGCTCGCAGCCGCCAAGCACCCGTGTTCATCCTTTGAGGAGAAGGACGTAGCTTTTGTTGCTCGCGCCAAGGGAGAGAAAACGTATCGTCTACTGCTCGACCTCACGCCCACCGCCATCGAAGAGATTGGCCAAGCGGTCTTCGCGCGTGGAAAGTAGTCGGGGCGTGAAGACGTTCGCGATTCGTGATTGTGGTGTGTTGTGCTTACGAGAGCAACTGCGTTTCGCACAAGCCGCGGTAGAGTGCGCAACGTTTGAGAAGTTCGTCGTGCGGGCCGGTGTCGACGATTTTGCCGGCGTCCATCACGATGATCCGATCGGCGAAGGTGATGGTGCTGAGGCGATGGGCGATGATGAACGTGGTGCGGTCTTGCGAGAACTCCTTCAACGCCGCCTGAATCTTCTGCTCCGATTCGGTATCGATCTGGCTGGTCGCTTCGTCAAAAATCAGAATCGGGGCGTTTTTGAAAATGGCGCGGGCGATGGCGATGCGTTGCCGCTGGCCTCCTGAGAGCGTCTTGCCGCCGTCTCCGGGAACGGTGTCGTATCCTTGGGGCTTGGTGCGGATGAATTCGTCGGCGTGGGCTCGCTTGGCTGCGTCGATCACGGCCTCGCGGGAGCCGTTCCGTGAACCGTAGGAGATGTTGTCTGCCAGGGGGATCGGGAAGACCACGCTGTCTTGCGTGACCAGGCCGAAGCGCTTGCGGAGACTGCGCAACGTTGCTTCGCGAATGTTCACGCCGTCGAACAGAATGGCGCCGCTTTGCGGGTCGTGGAATCGTGTCAGCATGTTGACGAGCGTGGTTTTTCCGGAGCCGTTTCGGCCTACCAGCGCGACGACTTCTCCACGGCGGACCACCAGGTTGATGTCGTCGAGTGCCGGGACATCGGCGTCGGGATAAACGAACGTCACATCGCGAAACTCGATCTCGGATTGCAACGGCCCCAACTCCAGCGTTCCGGAGTAAGCTTCGACCTCGTCCTGGGAGTCCAGCGTTTCACACAAACGGTCGGCACCGGCGGCGCTGCGTTGAATGCGGGCGTACACGTCCGCCATCTTGCGCAGTGGATCGAACAACATCGCAAGCACCAGGACCAGCGTGCCGAACTTGGCCAACTCGATGTCTCCCGAGAGCACTCTGCCTCCCAGCCACACGGTCACGATCGAGACGGTTACCACGCCGAGCACCTCGAGCGTCGGACTCAGCAGCGCCTGCAAACGCACGATCTTGACCTGTTGGCGAAACATCTTGCGGTCGATTTGCATGAGTCGAAGTCGTTCGGTGTTTTCAGAGGTGTAAGCCTTGACGATCCCGATCGCTCCGAGTGAAACTCCGAGCGCTTCGACCATCGCGCCGTATCCGCGGAGCAGCTTGCGGTTGGCCTTCCTGATGCTCGTTCCGACTTTCCAGAACAGCAGCATCGCCCCGGGGGCTACGAACACCATCGTGATGGTGATTCGCCAATCGAGCACGAGGGCAGCGGCCAGAATGAACACCGCTTTGAGTGGCTCTCGGATGGACTTGCTGAACAGGGCATTGACGCCTCGCTGCACGTCCTGAATGTCCTGTACGAATCTCGAGACCAGGTCACCGGTGTCTCGGGTGAAGCGGCTCATCGGCAGCTTGAGCACTTTGGCGTATAGTTTGCGACGCAAATCGAGCATCGCCCGAAACACCGCCCGGCCGATGCAGTAGTCGGCGACGAATCGGGCGCCGTTGGCGAGGATGACGAGCAGCACCACAGCGGTCAGCACGTATCTCAAGGCGGTCATGCGGGCGTGGGCGGTGTTTTCGCGTGGCACGACCGACGCAGCCAGACGCGCGGCGCGCCAGTAGGTCGGTAGCGGGGCGACGACGACGGTGTATTGGGATGGAGGGACGTCGTGACGTACCGATCGCGCCGCTGAGAAGTGCACGGTCGCACCGTCGTCCGCGGACGAGACTCGAGACAACCATGTTCGCGGCGACAGAGGCTGGCCGTTCAGAGCGGTCACTGTGTCGCCTATGCGCAGGCCTTGCTCGAAGAGCGACTTGCCGCCGGGTGTTTGGACATCAATCTCGTGCA
>CAYQFV010000054.1:6287-22625 GCA_964416845.1 uncultured Phycisphaeraceae bacterium
AGGCCTTGCTCGAAGAGCGACTTGCCGCCGGGTGTTTGGACATCAATCTCGTGCACTTCCAGCGTGAGCAATTCAGCGTCGCGCTCGGAGGATGTCTCCTGGGAATGGACGACGCGAAATGAAATCCCGGTTCTGACCTCGGCGGCTGTGCGGTCCAGCCAGCCGTGAAGTCCCTCCTCTTCCAGAAGGACCTTGAGTATTGGCAACATGCCGAGAATGCTGACCGAGTGCAGCAGCGCATAGACAACCGCCGCTGCGATGCCGGATAGCAGCAGTTTCCGGTGCGGAAAGACCATTCGCACCATGCGCAAGAAACCGCTCGAAGGCAGCATCCCCTTTCGCGTTTTTTCGCCTCGAGATAGCAACGCTGATTTGGAAATCATGTCAGGATGGACACCCCACGCCACGCGTCGTCAACGCAATGGCTATGTCGGCGATTGGTTCAGTTCGACGCATGTGTCTCATGGTGACACCGTGGCGTCGCTGACCGAACTCTTGATCCGCCACTCGCGAATCTTGTGCGCCAAACTTTCCGGAGCTCGCGACAAACGCCACGCTCCGTTTCGCCGGACGAGTAGGAACAGAATCTCGCGATGCCTCTGGCGCGATTCGGGATCGAACTTGAGCTTCGCATCCACATAGTACAGCAGGTCGCCGGTTTCGGCGTGTCTCATCGGCTTGATCGCCCGAACCGTTACCTCGCGGACGGGTTGCCAGCGGCGTTCGAACTGGTCGCGTTTGATTGGCTCTTCCGTCGCGACCCACACCGAGCGAAATCGATCGTAGTCGCCGGAGATCATGGCTGACATCGCTTCGCGGACGACGTGCGTGACGGCAGGGTCGTCGACGCCGGCCGATTCCAGAAATACCAGCCGATCGGTCGGCGGCGTCACGGATTCGGGCTTGTCGCCGTCGGCGGGTTCGGCCGTGCACCCGATGACTTGCATCAGGATCAAAACGCTTAACGTCGCAAAGGCCTTGGTCATGTGCGTTCGACGTTCGCCTCGGCGGCGATTTCAGTATTGCCAATCACGCTTCGACGCCGACGGCGTGCTACGCTGGCGGATCATACGTCGGCCGATGTCGTGCGCCAATTCGCCGCGTTGAGGATGTCCGGTGGTGCATTCCGGGTGCCGATCGCGACGGTGATCTGCCGATGCACGTCAGTGTCGTTGCATGTTGTAAGAAGCTGTAATAGTTCAGCGCAAACAGTCGCTTCGTCCGATGAGGTCGGGACACGATGGGGTCAAAAAGATATACTGAGGCCTCGTACACCTGCCGCCGGGCGTTCCTTACGCTACGTCGACGGAGAGAAGCAAGCGAAAACCGCCCGGGTTTCAACGCGAACTCGGGCTCGTGTCGAAACGCAAGATTATATAAAGGAGTTTCCGTGATGACCGTCAGGAATCACAGGTCGGAGTTTCTGATTTCGATGCTGGTCGCTGCGATGTGTTGGGCGAGTTCGCCCGATGCGTTGGCGGGCGAGCCCCCGGCAGATGCACCGGGAGCCAAGCCGGCGGAGGTCGTCAAGAAAGAGAAGAAGCCGGACTTCCCTCCGTTTGAGAAGGTGTCGAAGGATCACGAGAAGATACCGGGGTTCTTCGATCTCTACTACAACAAGAAGAAGGACCATCTCCTCGCCGTTGTTCCACAGTCGATGATGGGGAAGGACTTCCTCATTGCATCCAGCATTGCCGGCGGGCCGGGGTTGGCGGGTTTCATGTGGGATACGCAGCTTGTCCAATGGCAGGAGCGAGACAAGAAGCTGGTTTTGATTGAACCGGACCCGCGCTTCAACCGCTCCCCCTCGTCGACCGTGTCGGACGTAATCGCTCGCACTTACACGGCTCGCATCGTGTTGAGCACGCGAATCGTGAGCAAGCTGGGCAGCGACCCGGTGATTGACTTGGACGACGTTTTCAAGACGGATCGTTCGGGGCTGGCTGGTATCTACGGCGGGTCGGTGGACCGATCGTTGAGCAAATGGGCTGAGACCAAGGGTTTTGAAAAGAACGTCGAACTTGCGGTCGACTTGGCGCTGATGGGCAAAGATAGCGGCACGCGGGCGCGTATGCACTACAGTCTTAGCGAGCTGCCCAAGAACGATTACAAGCCGCGCATCGCCGACGATCGGGTCGGGTACTTTCTGACGGCCATCAAGAACTGGGGCAAAGATCATTCGGCGAAAACGGTCTTCGACCGCTACATCCATCGGTGGTATCTGCGAAAGGCTGATCCCAAGGCGGAAGTGTCTGACGTCCACCCGGACGATCAAATCGTTTACTACATCGAGAAGACCGTCCCGGTGCGATTTCGACGGTACGTGCGCGAGGGGATTCTTCTTTGGAACGCCCCCTTCGAGAAAGCCGGACTTCGCAACGTGATGGCCGTGCGGCAGCAGACCGACACCAACGAGTTCAAGGATCTCGATCCCGAAGACGTGCGATACAACTTCTTCCGCTGGATCGTGAGCGGGTCCGCCTTTGCGATGGGTCCGTCGCGCGTTAACCCGCACACCGGGCAGATTCTTGACGCCGACATTGTCTGGGACGACGCGCTTGTCCGCTCGCTTCTGTCTCAGTACACGCGTTTTGCCGCCCAAGGGCCTGCCAGTTCGTACGATCCGCAGTTGATCGAGTACTTGCAGCGTCATCCCGAGTGGAACTTCATTCCGCAGGAGGAACGGCTCGTGCCGGACAGCGCCCACTACGGTGGAACAAGCCCGTCGTACGATCCGCAAGCACTTCTCGGGCTGGCCAAACGAAACCGCAACCTGTGTACGCTTGCGGACGGGCTGCGACACGAGATGGCGATTGCCGGTTTTGTGTCCGAGGCGAGCGGACATGGCGGTCTGTCCGAAGAATTCCTCGGCGATTTCATTCGCCACGTCGTCGCGCACGAGGTCGGCCACACGCTGGGGCTGAGGCATAATTTCAAGGCGAGTTCGTGGAAGAGTGTGGACGAGTTGCTCAGTGCTAAGGGTAACGATCAGCCGACCAGTGCGTCGGTCATGGACTACAACGCACCGATTTATGCCGCCGACTTGGACGATCAGCCTCGGTTTTTCAGTCCGTCGCCCGGGCCTTACGACTATTGGGCGATATCGTACGGCTATCGGCATGTCACCAAGGACGATGAATCTGAAGAGGAGATGCTCGCGGAAATCGCGTCGCACGGCAACGAAGACGGGCTGGCTTACGCGACGGACGAGGATGCCGGGTTCTTCTCTCCCGATCCTTACGTCAACCGTTGGGACAACGGTTCCGACCCGGTCACTTACGCCAAACAGCGTATGGACATGGTCAAACGCTTGCAGAAAAACCTGGCTGATTGGGCGGTCAAGGACGGCGAGAGCTACAGCTATTTACGTCACGTCTTCGGTGCGTTGCTAGCGGAGTACGGCCGGGCAGGTCAGTTTGCGTCGAGAATGATCGGCGGGCAAATCGTCAGTCGAAATCACAAGGGTGATCCCGGCGAAGTACCGCCGTTCCAGATCGTTCCGGTGGCCAAGCAGCGTGAGGCGCTCGATTTTCTGATCGAGCGGGTTTTTTCTGACGAGGCGTTCCAGTTCAGTCCGGAGCTTCTCAACAAGCTGGCGCCGGGCCGATGGCGTCACTGGGCGAGCGACGATTACGACAGTTTGCGTGAATATCCCGTGCATGATCGCATCGCAGCAGCGCAATTCTGGGCGTTGTTCCAACTGGTCAATCCGTTCACGCTCACGAGAATTTACGATGCCGAGTTGAAAGTGCCGGCCGATCAGGATGCGATCACCGTTCCGGAAATCATCACTCGCACGACCAAGGCGATTTGGTCCGAATTGACGCGGCAAGTTGGAACCAATCAATGGACCACGCGAAAGCCGTTCATCTCCAGTGTTCGGCGCAGTTTGCAGCGGTCCCACTTGCGTTCACTGATCAACATTCTGCTGACGCGTCCGGGTAGCATTATGCCGGCCGATGCGCACGCGGTGGTCCGAACGACATTGAAAGGCCTGTCGCAGCAGATCGCTCAGACGCTCGCCAACGACCGGAACGGGAGTCTCGATCCGTTCACACGAGCCCATCTGGACGAAGCGAAATCGCGAATTGACAAGGCCCTTGACGCTCAGTTCAAACTCTAATGCCCATTAACCGACGCCAAGCACAGGATAACACGATGAAACCATTGCATCTGAACAACATTCAACGGGCCACACTGGTGCTGACCGCGGTGTTGCTCGCGCCGGTCGCGGTGAGTTTGGCCGGCGATCACCCGATGAAGGGCAAGAAGAACGACGACAAGAAGGATGACCTGCCCAAGTTTGAAGACGTCACCAAAGACATGACCGTCAAGGAGGGTTTCTTCACTCTTTACTACGACAAGAAGAAAGATGTCTTGCTCGGGCGGATCCCCAAGTCGATGCTCAACGAACCGTTTCTGATGAGTGTGTCCATCCCCAAAGGCCCGATGTATGCGGGTTGGATGCTGGGCGGGACAGCCGTGTACTGGGAGCGTTACAACGGCAAGCTCGTGCTCATGGAGGCGGACACGCGGAACGCCAAGGGCAAGGGCAGCACCCTCGAAGACGTCATCGGAAGAACCTACACCGATAGGATTCTCAAGGGGATCAAAGTCAAGACCGAGGCGCCCGGCGGAGACCCGGTGATCGATCTGGGCGATTTGCTCAAGTCGGATATCATTGGCCTTGGTTCCATTTACGGCAATCGTCACATCGACCGGTCTCTCTCACAATGGAGCACGCACAAGGCGTTTCCGAACAACGTTGAGTTGGCGGTCGACGCAGCGCTGATGGGCTCGGACGGTGGCATGATCGCGTCGGTGCACTTGAGTTTGTCCAAGCTTCCGAAGAATCACTACACCCCGCGCGAAGCGGACGATCGCATTGGTTACTTTTTGACCGCACAGCGAGACTGGTCAGTCGATCATCAGGCCAAGACGGTCTTCAAGCGGTTCGTTCATCGGTGGAATCTTCAGAAGCAAGATGCCAAGGCGGCTGAGTCACCGGTCAAGGAACCGATTGTGTTTTACATCGAGAAGACCGTTCCGGTTCCCTATCGGCGATTCGTGCGGGAGGGGATTCTGGAGTGGAACAAGGCCTTCCAAAAGTGTGGGTTCCTCGATGCCGTTCAGGTTCGTCAGCAAACCGACACCAACGAGTTCAAAGACCTCGATCCGGAAGACGTTCGTTACAACTTCTTTCGCTGGATCGTCAGCGGGCGGGCATTCGCTCGTGGGCCTTCGCGTGTGAATCCGTTCACCGGTCAGATTCTTGACGCAGACATAGTCTTCGACGACTCGATGGCGCGTTACTACGTTAATGATTACAGATTGATGGGGGCTGACGCGTACGATCAACTTTCCGACCCGGTCGCCGACGAACTGCTTAAGAACTTCCCCGAGTATTCCTATCAGAGCCCACAACGGCGGCTTACACCCGATTTCGTCGATGGAAGGCACGCGTTGGAGGATTCCGTCGTACAGCAGCCCGCGACGTTTCTCCTCAGTCGTGGTGAAAGCCCTTGCGAGTTGGCGACGGGCATGGTGCAACAGCTCGCGTTCAATCAACTGCTCCACACCAGCGCCGAATCGCGGGACCTGCCGGAAGAGTTCATCGGGCAAGTCATCAAGGAAGTCGTCATGCACGAGGTGGGGCACACGCTCGGGTTGCGGCACAATTTCAAGGCGAGCACATGGCGATCGGTCGATGACATCGTCGCCGCCAACGACGAGGAGCGTGCTCTGACCGGCTCGGTGATGGATTACAATCCATCGGAGTTTGCGTCGTCCAAGGAGGAGCAGGGCAGCTTCGTGACGCGCACGCTAGGACCATACGACTTTTGGGCGATCGAGTACGGCTATCGGCCGTTCATGGCGGGGGGAGAGGTGAAGTCAGAGAAAGACATGCTTGCGACCATCACCTCGAGAGTTGCAGAGCCGGGGCTCGCGTACGCGACGGACGAAGACACCTCGGTGCTCGGTCCCGATCCGTACGTCAACCGTTTCGACAATGGGGATGACCCCGTCGCATTCGCGAAACATCGCATGAAGCTGGTCGATCATTTGATGGACGATCTCGTCGATCGGGCGGTGGACGATGGAGAAAGCTATTCCCGCCTGCGTCGCGCGTTCAATATCGTGCTTGGCCAGTATACGTTCGCCGCTCAGATCGCCGCCCGGATGGTTGGAGGTCAGAGCATCAATCGAGACCACAAGGGTGATCCCAACGGGCGCGATCCGTTCCAGATCGTTCCGCTTGAGAAGCAGCGTGAAGCCTTCGCATTTCTTGGGGATACCGTCTTCTCGGACACGCGGTACCAGTTTCCCCCTGAGGTGCTCAACAAGCTTGGCGCGGGGCGGTTTGGCCATTGGGACAGCGACCAGATCGACTGGATCGTCGACTACAACGTGCACGATCGCGTGTTGGCGATTCAAGCTCGAATCCTTACCATTTTGATCAACCCGATGACGATCAATCGCATTTATGATGCGGAACTCAAGATCCCGTCGGACCAAAATGCCTTCACCGTCCAGGATCTGTTCACCGGGCTGACGGACATGATCTGGAGCGAACTTGCCGATGATGCGGGTAAGGGACCGTGGACCAATCGGCGTCCGAGGATTTCGAGTTTCCGCCGAAATCTGCAGCGCGAACACCTCCGCCGGATGATCTCGATCGTCCTGTCAAAACCGGGGCGGGCCATCAATGCCGACGCGCATGCGATCACTCGGATGACGCTCAAGCAGTTGCACCGACGAATCCAAACCGTGCTGAAGAAATCGGGCAAGACGCTCGACACGTACACGCTGGCCCACCTCGACGAAGCGGCGGATCGGATTCAACGATGCTTGGACGCCGAGTTCACCGACGGAGCTTCGCGAAGTCGAAGCGGGTTTCGTTTCTAGGGGTTCGAAATGGGCGATCCAGAGGGCATCGATCGCTTGAGTTTCTTTCATCACTGATGGTTGCGGGCTCGGCCGGACACCCGGTCGAGCCCGCCTCCAACACAGCGGGGGCGTTTGTCCGTCGTTCCCACTCCAGGCCTCGGCGGGCCGGCGACGGGTTTGACAACCCCGTTCCGGTGCGCCATCTACAGAGCGACCCGGCGGTGACGGCTGGGAGTTAGAAGACGTCGCGCTTCGGCGGGCGGATTCGCCTGCCGTTTGAGGGGCGCGCTCTCCCTTGGCGATTCACCAAGCGCTCACTTGACGACATTTCGATCAGAGGCCTCGGCGAACGCAAAACCGGGCACCGCGTGTTCGTCGCGGCACGGAAATTGCGTGAGCGTTCCTCCGCTGCCACCTGCCGGTCGCGTAGACGAGATTCCGTGTGGGTGGATGCAGGTTGCGGTGTGTGGTATCACCAAGGTCGTCGGGTCGGTTCCACCATAGCCCCTGGCGCGAGGCGCGGATTAGACCATTTTAGATCATGACATGGTATCAAGCTTGGGAGAGTGTCTAACGAATAATGGACTTCGAGACGGCCGGCGCTCGGAGGATTTGTTCTCGTGATGGGGTTGTTCGCGGCGGGGGACAGGGTGCTGACAGCCGTGGGTTCCGACGGTAGAGTATGCCGGTCGTAAGTTGGTCGGTTGAACAGTGGCGCGGCGGTAGCGGGGCCAATTCGAGGCCTAGCTGCCCTTGAGATGCGATCTTCCCCGGGTGTGCTTCGCCCGCAGGGACCGGTTGCACACGGTGGATTCTTCATGAAAGTGGCTGTACCGAAAGAAATCGTCGCGGGTGAGACGCGCGTCGTCCTTGTCCCCGTGTGTGTCGCTCGGCTTGTCAAGGCTGGGATGGAGGTCGTCGTCGAGGCAGGCGCGGGGCAGCACGCCGCGATTGCCGACGCCGACTATCAAGCCAAAGGGGCGACGATTGAGTCTGACGTGGAGAAACTTTTCGGCGAGGCGGACACGGTGCTCAAGGTCCGAGCTCCCGCTGAGAATTCAAGCTTGGGAAAGCACGAGCTTGACATGATGACGGACGGGGCGATTCTGTTCGCCCATCTGTCAGCCTTGGGTGGTTTGCAGGATGCGGGCTTGGTCGACCATCTGCTGCGGAAGAAAATCACTGCGTTTTCGATGGACTGCGTACCCCGCATCACGCGTGCGCAAAGTATGGACGTGTTGTCGTCCATGAGCACGCTCGCGGGGTACAAATCCGTTCTGATCGCTGCCGAGGCGCTGCCGAAGATGATGCCGATGATGATGACGGCTGCTGGTACGGTGTCCGCTGCGAAGGTGTTCGTCCTCGGTGCGGGGGTCGCGGGTTTGCAGGCGATTGCCACCGCCAAGCGACTCGGGGCTGTGGTTGAAGCGTTCGACACGCGCGCTGCTGTCAAGGAACAGGTCCAAAGTTTAGGCGCGAGATTCGTCCAACTGGAATTGGGTCACGGCGACGCGGAGGACAAGGGCGGCTACGCGAAGGAACTCTCCGAGGATCAGCATCGCAAGGAGCAGGAGCTGCTCGCCAAGCACGTGAAGATGTCCGACGCGGTGATCACGACCGCATTGATTCCGGGACGCAAAGCGCCCATCCTCATCACCGAGGACATGGTGAAATCCATGAAGCACGGTTCGGTGGTTGTCGACCTTGCGGCTGAGCGCGGCGGAAACTGCGAGTTGACCGATCCGGGAACGAACGTGGTGAAGCACGGCGTGACCATTTGCGGCCCGTTGAACATTCCGGCGAGCTTGCCCGTGCATGCCAGTCAAATGTTCAGCCGCAACATGTCCACGCTGGTCCTCGATCTGTATGATGACGGCGTTATCAAGATTGATTCGTCCGATGAGGTCGTCGCCGGAGCCCTCATCACGCGAGATGGCGAAGTCGTTCACGACGCAACCAAGACAGCCCTGGCAAGCAAGGAGAGCGATAGCTGATGGAGACGTTTATCCCCCTACTCTTTGTTCTTTTGCTGGCGATCTTTCTGGGCTTTGAGTTGATCGCCAAGGTGCCTGCTACGCTTCACACACCCTTGATGTCCGGGGCCAACGCGATTTCGGGCATTACCATCGTGGGCGCGATCATCTGCGCAGGCCACAAGGACAGCGCGCTGGCCGCCTGGCTGGGGATGTTCGCCGTAGCGTTCGCCACCATCAACGTCGTCGGCGGATACCTCGTCACGGACCGTATGTTGAAGATGTTCAAGAAGAAATAGCGCGAAAGGCTGAACCGGCACCATGCCAGAGCAAGAACAGTACATTCAACTCGCCTACATCGTATCGGTCGTCTGTTTTATCGTCGGCCTGAAGCGACTGAGCAGCCCCAAGACCGCACGCGCCGGCAACATGTTGTCCTCGCTGGCGATGCTCATCGCGATCGTCGCGACACTGCTGCATTTCAGCGTGGTCAGCTACACCTTCATCATCATCGGCTTGGTCGCGGGAACCGCCGTTGGCGCGTGGTACGCCATCAAGGTGCAGATGACCGGCATGCCCGAGATGGTGGCGCTGTTCAACGGGTTCGGAGGTCTCGCATCCGCCCTCGTCGCGCTCAGCGACTATGCGAACAGACCCGACCGCAGCTCATTGGACGAAGTGACGGCCGTCAGTATCGGGCTTTCCATCCTCATCGGCGGTGTGACACTCACCGGAAGCGTCGTCGCGTGGGGCAAGCTGAACGGGAGGGTGCCTTCCCGACCCATCACCTACAAGGGGCAGAACATTGCCAATGGCCTGTTGTTTCTCGCCATCATCGCGCTGTTCATTCCCATCTGCACCGCTCCCGGGGCGGCTTGGTCAATCATCGTTCTCTTGGTTCTTGCGTTTGCGTTGGGCGTGTTGTTGGTGATTCCGATCGGCGGCGCTGACATGCCGGTGGTTATCTCGTTGCTCAATTCATACTCCGGCTTAGCTGCCTGCGCAACTGGATTCGTTCTGGGTAACGAGTTGTTGATCATCGCGGGTTCGCTTGTCGGGGCGGCGGGCATCATCCTTACGGCGCTCATGTGCAAAGCCATGAATCGGTCGTTGGGCAACGTCGTCTTCGGGGCCTTCGGCGTGGCGGATTCCACCGGCAGCGTGACCGCCGGCAAGGGCGACAAGCGAACCGTTCGTGACTTCAGCGTTGAAGACGCTGCGGCGGTCTTGGAGGCTGCCTCGTCGGTCATTATCATTCCGGGTTACGGGCTCGCCGTCGCCCGTGCGCAACACATCACGCGTGAACTGGGGCAGGTTTTGGAGGACAACGGCGCGACCGTTCGTTATGCGATTCACCCGGTCGCCGGACGCATGCCGGGCCACATGAACGTATTGCTGGCTGAGGCGGATGTTCCTTACGAACAACTCGTCGAGATGGTCGACATCAATCCCGATTTCGAGACCACCGACGTGGCGCTGGTGCTCGGGGCCAACGATGTCATCAACCCCGCTGCCAGATCCGACAAGTCGTCGCCGATCTACGGCATGCCGATTCTCGACGTGGACAAAGCGAGAACCGTCATGATCTGCAAGCGAAGCTTGGCGACGGGGTTTGCCGGGGTCGACAACGAGCTGTTCTATTCGTCAAGCACGATGATGTTGTTCGGTGACGCCAAGAAAACGGTCACGGCGCTCGTCGAGGAACTTCGCAACGGACAGTAGAGGGCGAGCGGCTGAATTGCTCGCTTGCTTTCGCCCACCGATTGGCGTGTAACGCTATGTTACGCGTCGCCTCGCATCAATGAAACGGCCAGCACGCTTTCGCACCCCTGGGAGATTCGCTCCATCACTTCGGTGGATGGTTCGGCGTCGAGACGGATGTGGGCACAGCCTGCCTTCGCACCTGCGAGGATGCTGTTTTCCATTTCTTCGACGTTGATTCCCTCGGCGGTTAACTGGCTGAACACGTGTGCCAAAACGCCCGGCTCGTTTAGATGGCGTACCCGCAAGCACCAGTGGCTTTCCACGGGCTCTCGAAAGTTCACGCAGTTCAGAACGCGTCCGGTCTGATGAAAGGTGGTGACGATGCGAACGGTCTCAGCCGCGATCGCGTTTTGGGCCTGCTGCGTCGATGCGCCGATGTGGTGCGTGCCATAGCAGAGCCCGTCAGCGACCATTGCGTTCGAAAAGGCGCCCTTGCCGCCTGATGGCTCATCCGGATACACATCCAGCCCGACGCGCAGTTGACGCTCGCTCATCGCCGCCGCCAGGGCGGTGTAATCCACAACGTCGGCACGCGCAGTGTTGATGAATGTCGAACCCGGTTTCAATTTCGCCAGGACATTTGCATCGACCAGATTTCGAGTTTGCGCTGTGGCGGCAAGGTGAATGCTCAAAATGTCGCATCGCGAAGCGACCTCAGCAGGGCTGTCGCAGCGAAGAACCGCCAACGCAGTGGCTGCTTCTTCGGAGAACGTCCGACCCCAGCCTAGCACGTTCATTTCGAACGCGATCGCTCGTTTCGCCACCGCCCGTCCGATCCTTCCCATGCCGATCAGGCCTATCGTTCGATCTTTCAATCCTGCTGCTTTGGCGTACTCCGCCTTGTTCCAAACGCCCTTGCGAAGGTCCGTCACATTGTCAACGACTCGGCGATCGAGCGCCAAGATGAGTGCGAAGGTTAACTCGGCCACCGCGACCGAGTTCTTGCCCGGGCAATTCGCAACGAGAACGCTGTGTCGGGACGCGGCATCGACGTCGATGGTGTTGTACCCCGCCCCGGCACGCACGACCAAGCTAAGCCGGTCGCCGGCATTCAACATCTCGCCGGTTACCTTCGTGCTGCGAACCACGAGCACGTCACATTCACACCGGACGATCTCATCACGCAACGCGTCTGCCGAAAGGGACGGCTCGAACGTCACGTCGCAACCGGCTGACCGCAAGGCGTCAAGACCGCTTGGTTCAAACTTGTCGGCGATCAGAATCTTCATCGCATTCCCCCCACGATTCATTGTTCCCGCCGCGCACGGTGATGCGGCGACGATGGCCCATCGTCTCGCACGCGGCGAACGTCGTCAACAGCCCCCTTGGCTGAGAGACTGTACGATCCACAGGGAGCCTCACTACGCCATCGCTGGACGTTTCATCGCGCACTCGCAAAAGCCGCGCGCGTCGTTTACGATGACATGTTCGCAGTTCGGTCGCTACGAAACAGGAGGCACGAAAGCTAATGATTTATCTCGATTACAACGCAACCTCGCCGGTCGACGATGCCGTCGTCGAGGCGATGCTGCCGTACTTGACCACGCATCACGGCAATCCGTCGAGCAGCCACGCGCTCGGGGCGATCACCAAAGCGGCAGTTGTTCGCGCACGAGAGCAGGTCGCGTCGCTTCTGCACGCGACGCCCGACGAAATCGTGTTCACTTCCGGTGGTAGCGAATCGAACAACCACGTTCTCAAGGGGGTGGCGGACTGTCTCAAATCCAAAGGCGACCATTTGATCGTCTCGGCTGTTGAGCACCCGGCCATCCACGCACCGTGTGCCTATCTTGAGCGCCGTGGCTACCACGTCACGCGCGTGCCCGTCGACGGTACGGGACGCGTCGACCCGGACGACGTACGAAACGCCATCACGCCCAAGACCATCCTTGTTTCCGTCATGCACGCCAACAACGAGGTCGGCACGATTCAGCCCATTGCAGAAATCGCTTCTGTTGCGCACGAAGCCGGCGTGTGGATGCACTCCGATGCTGCACAAAGCGTCGGCAAGATCGACGTCCACGTCCACCAACTCGGCGTCGACTTTCTGTCACTCGCAGGCCACAAGCTATACGCACCGCCCGGAATCGGCGCTCTGTTCATTCGCAAGGGAATCGAGATCGAACCGCTGGTCCACGGAGCCGGACACGAACAAGGGCGACGCGCGGGAACGGAAGGCGTGCCGAACATCGTTGCGCTTGGCGCTGCTGCGGAGTTGGCCTCGAATGATATGCACGCCGACAGAATCCGTGCGCTTACGGCCAAGTTCCACACCCTTCTGACCGACCGGCTCGGAGACGGCGTCGTGCTCAATGGGCATCCGGAAGATCGCTTGCCCAACACGCTCAACGTCGGGTTCCGCGGCTTCATCGGTTTGGAGATTCTCGGACGTTTGACCGACATCTGCGCGAGTCCCGGCGCTGCATGCCATTTTGATCGGCATGAGCCGTCGCCGGTTCTGTCCGCCATGGGGGTTCCGCAGGAAATCGCCCTCGGCGCTATTCGCTTTAGCCTTGGCAGACCCACCACCGATCAGGAGATTGAGCAGGCTGCCCAACAAGTGACCGACACCGTCGCCGCGATGGTCGCGTGAATGCGTCGGGAAGAATGGCGGTGACACGTTGAACTGCGATCGTTACTCGATCGCGTCGTAGTCGATTGGTTGCGTGACGTCGACCCGCCGAAGTGAGATGTCGATGACGTCGGGATACTTCTGGAACGCGCCGGTGTTGAACAGAATCACGCGATCGTTCCTCGCGATCCAACCCGACGCTGCCAGTTGCTCCGCCGCCAGCACGCACGCGGCCGCCTCCGGACACACGGCGATTCCCTCCAACGCGACCGCTCGTTGCATGGCTGCGCAGATCTTCGATTCCGCCGCAGCCACCGCGCAGCCGCCACTCTCGCGAATCGCGTCGAGCATCATGAAGTCGCCGACCGCCGCGGGGACGCGCAATCCTGAAGCACAGGTGGCTGCGTTTTCCCACGTCGTCGCGAATCGTTCGCCGGAGTCAAACGCCCGCACAATTGGCGCACATCCATCCGACTGAACCGACACCATCCGCGGCATCTTGTCGCCGGTCAGCCAGCCAAGCTCGCGCAGCTCGTTGAACGCTTTCCACATGCCGATCAACCCGGTCCCGCCGCCGGTCGGGTAGAGAATCACGTCAGGCAGCTTCCACCCGAGTTGCTCGGCTAGTTCCAGCCCCATCGTTTTCTTACCCTCCAAACGATAGGGCTCTTTCAGGGTTGAGAAATCGAACCAACCCTTCGCGTCGATCCCCTCGCGAACGATGCGGCCGCAGTCGGTGATCAGGCCGTTCACCAAGAACGTTTTCGCCCCTGCCAGCGACGCTTCGATTTGATTGATTCGAGGCGTGTCGTCCGGCATGAAGACGTACACCGCCGCTCCAGCCCGCGCGCCGTAGGCGGCGAGCGCACCGCCCGCGTTGCCCGCAGTGGGTACAGCCAAGCGCTTTAGGCCGAAACGCGTCGCCATCGAAACCGCCATGCTCATGCCGCGACTCTTGAACGAACCAGTGGGAAGTTGAGATTCGTCTTTGATCCAAAGATTCGTCAGGCCGATGGATTCACCGAGTCGTGTCGCAGGCAGGATGGGCGTCATCCCCTCGCCCAAGGTGATGACGTGACTGTCGTCGCACTCGGGTAGCAACTCGCGATATCGCCACATCGTCGGCGCCCGCGAGGCGAACGTCGTCGGATTGCACGCTTTGGCAACGGCAGTTAGGTCATACCGTACCCACAGCGGCCGACCTTCGTGCAGCGTCTGCACACGGTCCGCTGCCAGATGCGTCTGGTCGATCGCCGATTCGAGATGTGTCACATACGATGACATCGAGCAGCGAATCCTCCCTCCGGCAGGCAACTACGTCAAGCAGCCCGCAGCGAAACCGCTAAGCTTTGCATGCGTTCCCGTCCGACAATACAATCACGCTCGATCCGGGGCGATGGCCCGGATCGAAATCGCAGGACGAATGCACATGGTCGATCGTTTTCAGTCCGTCATCTACAGGCTTGTCGTCGTTGGCCTGTTGTTGTTTGCCATTGCTCTACCGGTCGGTGGATGCGGCGTGATCAATATCGAGCGTACCGTGTTCCCCGCACAAATCACGGATGCCGATGGCAATCCCATCTTCATCGAGGACATTCAAGCCATCACCCAGAATCCTGATCTCTCTGCCGAGGGCATGACAACCGCCCTGCGTGACCTCGGCATCGAGAACGACTTACTCATCCAGGCCATCATCGCCGACAGCTTGTCCGGTTGACGAGCACGGCGGATCATCATCGGCCACCGAATCGGTTGCAAATGCGGCTTTGGACGTGGCGCACGCCGCGTCACGTGGGCAAATCTTGACATCTGACACCCCCCACCTAGCATCCTGTGACGAACGAGCGACCGTGACCGGATGTTGATGTAATGTTTACAGGAATCATTCAGGATGCCGCGACAGTCACGCGCGTAACGCCCCGCGCGGGCATGACCCGCCTGACCATCGATGTAGGCGCTCTTGCCCAAAACGCGTCGCTGGGCGCGAGCATCGCAGTCAACGGAGTCTGCCTCACCGTCGCAGCGGTAGACTCGACCCGTGTAGAATTTGACGTCATCGCGGAGACGCTTCGCACGTCAACGCTGGGGGTGCTCGCAGTCGGTGACCGCGTCAACGTGGAACCGTCCCTTCGTCTTGGCGACTCGCTAGATGGACACTTTGTCCAGGGGCATGTAGACGGCAGCGCGGTTTTGAGACGTCGAGATGCTGCCACGGGCGAACACGTGCTTTGGTTCGAACCGCAGCCGAGCATCAGGCCGTATTTGATCCCCAAGGGGTCTGTCGCACTCGACGGCATTTCGCTCACCATCGCCGCGGTCACGCAGACTGCGTTCTCCGTCGCCATCATTCCCACTACGCTCGAGCGTACGAACCTGAATGCTCGGCAGCCCGGCGACCGGGTTAATGTGGAGACCGACATCCTCGTGCGAACCATCGTCCATCGTCTCGAATCGATGGGCACGGCGGGCGGCATCACGATGGACACGCTTCGGGCGGAAGGATTCGCATGAGTCATCTCGACAACGATCTCGACTCTCTTCGCGCCCGGCCGGCAGCCGAAAAACCTACAATCGGCATCACCATGGGTGATCCTGCCGGCGTCGGTGCTGAGGTGATCGCGAAAGCGCTCTCAGATCCCGACGTCCGATCGCTCGCCAAGTTCATCATCTACGGCATGGAAGAGCCGCTCGATCTTGCCGCTGGTCTTGCGGAACTCGATCCGTGCTGGTTTCGCGGTCTGCCCGAACAGATTACCTCCATCACGTCTGGTGTCGTGTTGGCTGACCACGACGAGTTCTCCGTCGGCACGGATCTCAAACGACCCAGTTCCCAAGGCGGGGAAGCCTCCCTCCGTTTCCTCGAGGACGCAGCCGTCGCCGCCAAGCAAGGGTGGATCGACGCGATCGTCACCGCTCCCATCAACAAAGTCAGTTGGAAGATGGCCGGCTGCAAATCGCCCGGTCATACCGAATGGCTGCGCGATTCCTTCAACGCCAAGCGTGTCACCATGATGTTCGCCGCCGGGGCGCTTCGGGTAGCACTGGCGAGCACGCACATCGCGCTCTTCGATCTGCGTAACGTTTTCACGATCGGAAGGGTTTTTCAGCCGATCGACCTGCTCAACGACGCGCTGCGGCGAT
>CAYQFV010000055.1:0-20523 GCA_964416845.1 uncultured Phycisphaeraceae bacterium
GACGGCACCAGCGTGCCCAGATCGCTCCGGATGTCTTGTATGTCGACGGAGCGAAAGTCGTCGATTCGCTCGGAGATACTGCCGGGAACGTCGATGGTCTTGGAGCGGGCGCCGCGGATTTCGTTGAGCGCCCGCTTGGCGATCGTGGTGCAACCGGGGTTCGAGACCGCCAAGAAGATGAGGCCGCCTGCCAGAACGAATTGACTCCTGTTGAAGCGCTTCGCAGGCCATTCCCCGCTGGACACACATCCAAGCTCGACACCTCGCCAAGATCGAAAGCACGCTAGGACGACTCGTTGCACGTCATGGTTCCTTTCATTGAGGGTTCACAAGTTCATGGCTGGTAGCCTCACTCGAATGCAGCGTATCGAATTCGGCGATCACGGGAAGATGATCGCTCGCTGATTGTGCCAGCTTAAGTCGGCTGCGGTATACGCGGGCGACTCGGAGCGGACCGCGATAGAAGATCTTGTCGAGTCCCCCCGTGGGTGCGTAGCTGGGAAACGTTTTAATGGACCATCGAGAGCCCGGTCGCCGATTGGTCGCGCACGAGAAGCCAGCGGGTGCGAACCGACGACGCTTCAAGACGCCTCGCCAATCGTTCATGTCGCCGGCGACAATGCACGCCCGATCGCGCGGCGTACACGCCAACAATGGCGATGCGAGCAGCCGCGCGACCTGCGACCGTCGTTCCAGTGCAGACAACCCCAGATGCACGTTGAAAACGTCGACACTGACCGGCGGGGCGTTCGATTCCATCTGCGGTAATGTAAGCCGCGTGTGTTGCGCTCCCCGGCGCTTCCGCCATCGGATGGTTAAGTCAATGTTGTGTTGCCTGCCGATGGGAAAGCGCGTCAGCGTCGCGTTGCCGTACTTTCCCTTCTTCATAAACACGTTCATGCCAACCGCGCGGTATTCGTATTGCAATGCTCGCGCGAGGTGCGACGCGAGGTCCAGATGGTTCGAACGGGGAACACCGCGATCGACCTCCTGAAGGAGCACGAGGTCGGCATCGTGATGGCGAAGCACAGCCACAATCCGCTCGGGATCGAACCGCCGGTCAACGCCGATCGCCTTGTGGATGTTGTATGTGATGAGCCGAAACCGCATGGCCAGTCATCATAGGAAACCGCATCCGACCTGCCAACAGAATGTCGTCCATGATACGCACGCAGCGCCCGCACCGATCGTGTACAATTCGCAAATGTCCATGGACAAGTGGCGACAGCGATTGCAGCGACTCAACCGGGCGTCCCTGCCGGGGCAAGAGCGTCGTGACTCCGACACTGATTCCCCGCCCAAAGACACCGGTGCGGCCGATTCAGGTCCGCCGGATGTCAGTCTCGAAACGCTCGTGCCCGGCGAGATCGTGGCCGATGGTGGCGGGACGTTCTACTGCGTACCGCGATGCGTCAGCGACGTTTGGGCACCCGGCGCGGAGGTGTTCACAAGATTGACGGAAGCAGTAGCCATGACGCGCGACGCGCCGGGCGATGGGTCCACCCATGTGGACCTTGTGAACGTTGTCGCAGCAGGACTCCGGTCGCTCTTGTTTGTGGACTTGGAAACCTGCGGATTTTCCGGAACGCCGGTGTTTCTGATCGGCGCGATGGTGGTGGATGCCGACGGCTTGCGGTCCGAGCAACTGCTCGCCAGGAGCTACGCTGACGAAGCAGCCATCGTGAAGCATCTCGCTGGCTTGGTTGCCGAGCATCCTCACCTTGTGACATTCAACGGCAAGTCGTTCGATTGGCCTTTCCTGGCTGACCGGGCTGCGATCCATCACGTCGCGTTGCCGTCGCCCACTGGGCATTGCGACCTTCTGCACCCGTCGAGACGGCGTTTCGGAGGCATGCTTCCGAATTGCAAGCTGCAAACGCTGGAACAATTCATTTGCGGCCGAAAACGCGTCGGCGACATTCCCGGAAGCGAAATCCCGGCAGCCTACCACGACTTCGTTCGCACTGCAGACGCCCGGCAGATGCGTGACATCATCCGTCACAACTTTCTGGATCTGGTGACGATGGCTGACATTTTGGCGGCACTGCTCCGATAACCGCGCGCGATCGGTTCGACCCACTTGGCATGTTTCGCTGGCGCAACATCATCGTAACCCCCGCGGCTGCTAACAGTTGCGAGCGGCATCGTTGTGTTGCCGCATCGCCCGCGTTGATGTGAAACAACACGCACCGTTACCCGTCAGAAACCGCCGAACGCACGTGGTCGACTGCATCAAGCCATAACGCTCCCATTTACAACAACTTACAAATGCCACAGCACGAACGCGGCGGGCGGCGATCGGTGGCATCGGCATTGCTTCACTGTGACGCGTCAGGCCGGTACGAAAGTGGTTTCGCCGGGTCGTTGCGATTAACATGGGCTACCCCGAGGACGAGTGGGGACTTGGGTGGCAGCGTGATGCGGGCGACCTTTTGGGTCGCGCAACGCACGCCGCGAGCATAACGGAGGGTGATGAAGCTATGAACGAAGAAACATTCCAGCACAAGCTATCGGAACTGGTCGCCGAAATCGGAACTCTGCCCGAGCCCGATCGCGCTCGCCTCGAGAAGCTTGCGGACCAAACGAAAGAGCGTCATCGCAAACTGAAACAAACGGTGGGGCAGCTACAGGAGAGCATCGATTTTCTCCGGCTGTCGATCAAGTACATGCTGTTCGATCTGGAAGCAACCCGCCGCGAGAACACGCAGCTTCGTAAGATGCTGGACGACGGTTCCGACTGACCCGGTCAATCCCCACGTCGGCGGACGGCTCGGACTGCGAAACGACGCGGATGAGCCTTTCGACGGTTGGCGTGCATTCAACTCTCCTGAAACGCAGGTGTTGCCGAAAGGCGCCTGCGTTTTTCTTGCGCCTCATGTTGCATAGCGCGGGCGCGACGTTTTTTGGGCGGGGACTACGGACCAGATTTAACGCTGTTCGTCGCCGTGCCCGCTATTGCGTGCGACGTCTCGTTCGATGGTTCGTGCTCTTCGTTCGTCGGAGCACAGACGATGGGGGCGAGGTATTTGGCGACGAATTTCGGACGGGCCCAGCCGGTGTGGCCTCCGTAGTGGCCGGTTTTGGACATGTCGCTGCTGTAGGGCACTTGGAACAACTTGTGCTCGTAGAGTTCCGCCGCGCGGGGGGAAAGGTCGGGCGGTGTCTTGAACCCCAGCGCTCCGGCGCTGGGTCGAAAACGTCGATCGCTCGTGCCGAACACCGTGGTTCCGATCATGAGAAAGCCCACATCCCGGGTCGAATAATAGTTCCATATTCCGCGCTGGGTGTGCTCCATCGCGGCGGTGAGGTTGTGGTCGCGCGAGACCGCGCCCGCGAGCAGGATGATCCCGTCGATCGCGACATCGACCGGTAGGTTTTCGGCGGCCATCAACGCGACGTCTGCACCGCCGGAATGGGCGATTAGAAATACGGGACGGTTCGGGTGGGCGTGCTCGTAGTGCGCGATCCGCCGGGCGAGCTCGATTGCCTTGATACGATTCCGCTTGTGGTAGGCGAGGTGCAGCAACCAGCCGAACGGGCCGGCGCGTGTGGTCCAATCGTAGATTTCGACAGCACCCTCAAAACCGCCGCGCACCAGCCCCTTGGCGATGTTGGCGTTGTAGACGCTCCGGCCTTCGATTCCCGGCAGAACATAGACCATTGCAACGTCCTGCTGGTCGAGGGTGGCCTTCGGGACGCGCGGGCAGCCCGCCGGAAGAATCGCAAGCATCGCCGTGATGAGGAGTCGCGGTTTCACGGCGGGATCATAGCACCGTAGCGCCTTGCGGTTCAACCCGTTCGGACGAAAAGACACGACTGCCGTTTCGTCACGACGATTGGACACGCACTCACGCCACGCGTCCGTCTTTCTTGCGAAGAAACATTGAACCTGTTGATGGCTCATGCGACTGTAGAGGTACAAGCGATGAGCAGGACACACGAAGACATACACGATGAACTGCTTGTGCTCTGCTGTCAGGAGGGTGATGGCGAGGCGTTGAGGACGTTGATTGGTCGATGGCATGGTCGCCTTGGTCGACTCGCGTGGCGTATGACCGGTGAACGCGAGGCAGCGCGCGATGTGATGCAGGACACGTGGATGGCGATCGTTCGAGGAATCAATCGTTTGGACGACCCCGCCCGTTTTCGGTCGTGGGCGTATCGCATCGTGGCCAACAAGTGTGCCGATTGGACGCGGCGGCGGGTTGCCGATCGAAATGCCGTGCGGCAATTCCGAGACGAATCGTCACCGGCCGACAATCGCCCGAACGATGTGAACTCGCACGACACCGTGGCTCGGTTGCGTGCTGCGATGTCGACGCTACCGGGAGAGCAGAGAGCGGTCTTGTCACTTCACTATATCGACGGGATGCCCGTCGGCGAGATTGCTCGCGTGATTGGTATTGCAACCGGAACTGTGAAGTCACGGTTGCATCACGCGAGAAGCAAATTGAAGCGAATGATGGAAAGGGCTGAACCATGAACGATCTGGATGAAAAAATCCGAGAGGCCTTGCGGAGCGAAGACGCCGAGCTATTCGGCGAAATCGGCGGAGAACCGTCGATGTTCGAGATGGTGATGGAGACGTTCCGCGGTCGGCATTGGTGGCTGGTTGTGTTGACCGGGTTTTGGACGCTCGTGTTCTTCGTGCTCAGCATTTTGTCGGCCGTTCGGTTCTTCCGTGCGGTAGAGATGCGCGATACGTTGATGTGGGCGGCGGCGTTCATCGTTTGCATGTCTGCGGTCTCGCTGCTCAAGACGTGGTACTGGATGGAGCTGAACAAGAACGCGATTACGCGAGAGATCAAGCGACTCGAATTACAAATTGCCCGGTTGGCGTCACGGATCAAGACTTGATCGGCGAACGCTACAGTGGCCGTTCACTGCGAGGTCACTTCGGAAGTGGCCTGCGGAAGTCCAATTGCGACGGCCGGTCGTGCAACCCGTTGCGAAAACGCGGCGCTATCTGATGTTGCTTGAAACCATTGGGCCATCCGGCTACGCTGGTTGATGGAAGCCGGGCGGCCGAAGAATGCTGCGTGATTCGTTATGCGGCTAAGCTATGCCCCCAAGGACTCCATTTCGCTCAGAAGGGCCGGTGCATGAACACTCTGTTGAGATCATGTGTCCTCGGAAGCGTGATCGTGGGAGCGAGTCTTGAGTCGGATGCTCCGGGCGATCCCCCTCGGCCATTGATCGAGTATCGCAACGCAGCGACGTATCAAATCAAACACCGCATCACCTTCACCAATCACGACGTCACAACGATGACATCACTGGAGCTCAACCTTCCCGTGCCGACGGACTGGGCGGAGCAGAGCATCGTGCTCTTCAAAAACATCGGGCACCAACCTTTTCAACTCAAGGATGAGCGCACACCGAATCGGATCATCCGCAGCTTCGACACTCGCTCGCTGCCCGGTCCGGGCGAACGCACTGTTCTGGAGAACGACTTTCAATTGGTTTCTCGCGAGATCCGCACGGACAAGAAAACTCTCGCAACCATGTACTACCCACGCTACGACACTCGGACACGTGACTACCGCCTGTACACTAGAAGTGAAAAGTTGTTGGAAGCTGACGACCCGGCGATTGTCGAGATCGCATCGCGTCTCAAGTTCGAAGCGAACGGTCCGTACCATTTCGCCAAAGCGGCCTACGACTTCACCATCGAACACATCGCCTACGCGACTCCGTCACCAGCCTGGGGCGCATGCGCAGTCCTCAAAGAGGGGAAGGGAGATTGCGGGCAATACGCCGCGCTATTCGTGGCGATCTGTCGTGCGGGTGGCGTTCCCGCAAGACCGGTGGCCGGATGCTGGGCCACCGGCGTGAATCAATGGCATTGCTGGGCGGAGTTTCTGCTCCCCAGTGTGGGTTGGATTCCAGTCGACCCAACTGTCGGGCAGAGGGGCCCCAGGGAACGCGCGTACTACTTCGGAAATCTTGACAACAACCGCCTCGCTCTCGTCAAGGGCTACAACATGTCGTTCCGAACGGAGCGAGGCAGCCGAACCCACGGATTCTTGCAACCGGGAACGTACTTCTGGTACTACGGGCCGGGAAGCCCGGGAAGCCGCGTGACATGTGAGATCGAGTTGCGTGGCGTCAAACTCGACGAGTCGCAATCACGCGGTCAGCGCGCCGACATCCCGAAACGATGAATCCATTCGTTCAATGGTGACCGCGGCGGGTGCGAAGCCCATCTGACAGCATCGCCAAACCTCCCACAATGTATTACGCACGAGATCGCCGATCTGCGCGCACCCACAAACGTACTCGTCGCCGCCATGAACCGCCCGGCCGCACGTCGCGATCGGAATGCCACTCACAGGACACAAGCACGCGAAAGATCGAGCTCCCTACGGAACGAACTCGTAGGCACCCATATCGACGATGTTGTTGCCGATTCGGTCGCGGGCATCGAGATCGAGCGGTAGTACTTCAGCTGTGTCACCGTCGCGGTCGAGGTCGCCGGTGTCCGCCGGCAAGAGATCGTTGCTGCCGGTGTTGATGCATGGTGAGCCGAGTGTCAAACGTAGGTCACCTTTGGCCTGGTTGACGAACATCGGGTCGGCGTTGATGTTGCCGGTCCCCACGAATCCACCCTCGACGTCACTGAAAGAGACCAACGGAACGCCTGACCCACCGAACGCGCCGCCGGTGTTGCCCCACAGGATGCTATTGGTCACAACTGGTCCGCCGGCCAAGCTATGGATGCCGCCTCCATTCGAGCCGAACGTCGTGTTGCCGACGAACGTACAGTTGGTGACGAACGGACTGGCGCGTACGATTCGCAGGGCTCCTCCACCACCGGTTGCGCTGTTCCCGAAAAACAGGCAGTTCATGAGAACCGGGCTACTATCCAAGATGCTCATTCCGCCGCCCAGAACGCCAGAGTTGCCGTCAAAGATGCAGCTCACAAAGGTCGGATCGCCATTCTCGCTAAGCACTCCGCCGCCAACACCGCCCGTATTTCCGACGAATCGGCAACGTTTCAGGATCAGATTACCTCCGCGGTTCTGCAAGCCGCCTCCTCCGCCGCTGCCGGTGTTGCCGTTGAACAGGCAGTCGGTCAAGGTGGGGTCGCTTGCATCGTTGTAAACGCCTCCGCCGCTGGTGGCGGTGTTGTCGGTGAACACGCAATCTCGGAGCGTTGCGTCGCTGCCGTTCACGTTGAAAAGCCCGCCGCCGTTGCTGGCTGAATTTCCGATGAAGGTGCAGCGGATCAGCGTTGGGCTTCCATTATCGTTCAACATTCCGCCACCGGAGTTGTCACTGCCCGGACCGTTTGCGTTTCCACCGGTAATCGTGAATCCGTCCAGAACGGTCGCTGCGTTGGTGCCACTAGCGGTGACAACGTGAAAACTGTTTTCGGATGGATTGCCACCACTGGTATCGTCGCCGTTAAGATCGCCGCTCAAGATGGCCGGATTGGCAACAATGTCGCGATCCGCCGGATCGAACGTCGCCGGATCCTCGTTGCCGACGAACCCGCCGAGCATCGCGACCCCACTGGCCAACTGAAACGTCGCGGTGCGATCGCCGGCTGGAGGAGCGGGTGTGTAGACGCCAGCCGCCACCCAGATTTGGGCGCCCGCACAGTTCGCCAGCACTGGCGTCGCAAGGGCGTCCTGAACCGCATTGTACGCAGTCGCCCAACTCTCTCCGTCACCGCCAGGCGCGGCATCATCGTCGACGAACACGATCGATGCGTTCGGCTCGCAAGTGTCCGGAATGCCGTTCTCGTTGCAGTCACTGCCGCGAATGTGACAGTCCGGTCCGGTGATAGTCAGAACAAATTCTCCGTGGTCGTCGTCGAACCCGGAAACACGAATGAAGTATTCTGTTTCTGCGACGACGTCGAGCGTGATTTCCGACGAGTCCCCGCAGGCGTTGTCGTTGCAAGCTAACTCCGCAATCCGACCGGGCAGCACACACCTCGAATGAATGGATAGCGCCGTGTCATAAGACGAGCCGCACAGCGATATTGTAGCGCTGCCGTCCTGGGCAGGCTGATACACGTACCAGACATCGTCTGCCTGGTCTGCGTCGGCGCACTCGCCCGCTCCGTCGCCGTCCTCCGTCGCCAATCTCGTACTGCCTGAATAGACCACGCCGGGGCAAACCTCCTGGGCGTCGACGCAGTTATCCATCGCCACCGATGTGGTTGGATCGTGGAGTTCGCACTCGTCTGGGATGGCGTTGCTGTTGCAGTCGTCTGCTGATCCGTTGGCGACGTCACATCGATCCTGGACTCCGTTTCCGTTGCAATCCAGATCGCACTCATCAGGCCGCCCGTTGCCGTCGCAGTCTACACTGCTACCGTCGGCCAGATCACATGCGTCGGGTGTTCCGTTGAGATTGCAGTCGTTGTCGAACCCATTGGTTAGATCACAGTCGTCGGGTATGTCGTTGCTGTTGCAATCGCGCTCGCATTCGTCGGGCAGACCGTTGCCATTGCAATCATCGACGAGGCCGTCAGCCACTTCGCAGTCGTCGGGAATGGAATTCCCGTTGCAGTCCGCGTCACAGTCGTCGGGGGCGGCGTTGTCGTTGCAATCGGCAATGCCAGTGGCTACATCGATGTCATCAAGGATGGAGTTGCCATTGCAATCGGCGGAGACTCTGCGATTTAGCATGACACCGACGTGACCGACAAAGGATGAACTCCACGCTACCGCGGCATCGAGATCGCCGTCGCCATCCCAATCACCGACGGCCAGTCCGAGTGGAGCCTCACCGGCTTGATACGCGACGCGGTTTCCGAAGACCCCGTCGCCCTGATTGATCAGCACTGAGACTCGGTCACCTTGCTGGCTGGTGACGATCAAATCCGGTCTCGAATCACCGGTCAGGTCTCCGATCCGAATCACGCTGGCTCCCGTCGACAGGTCGTAGACAACTTCATCGTCGAACACGCCGTTCCCCTGGTTGATCAGGACCGAGACGCTGGATCTAGATGAGTTGTTGGCCAGCGCAAGGTCGTTCGCCCCGTCGCCATTCAAGTCGCCGATGGCGATGGACCCATGACCGAAACCGAGTGGGACAAGGAATGCGTCGCTGAATGTGCCATCTCCGTTGCCCTGCAGTATGAATACGGTCGCGTTGAAGAAGGCACCGACCAGGTCCGGGACGCCGTCGCCATTGGTATCGCCTGCTTCCAGGAATTGCACGGAACTGGGAACGATCGACACCGTTGCATCCGCGAATGTCCCGTCGCCGTTGTTGAGGAAGATCGAGAGACTGGTCGATACTGCGGTCGCCACATCGAGATCGCCGTCACCGTCGAAGTCACCGAGGGTCGCCGCATCCGGCGAGCGCGGCGTGGTGGCGTATGGAACGCCCAGTTCGAACGATCCATCTCCGCGGTTCATCAGAGCGGCGAATCCGCCGCACCCGTCCGCCACCAAGTCCAGATCACCGTCGGCGTCCAAATCTCCAAAGTGTGCAAACGCGGGATTACACCCTAACGGTGTGGTGGCGTGCCCAACGAATGTACCGGAGCCGCCGTTCAAGAGGACGGATACCGTATTGGAGCCCGCGGTAACGACGGCCAGGTCTTGGTCACCATCGTTGTCGACATCGCCGACAGCCAGGAATCGTGCCCCCCGTTCGACATCGTAGGACGTGTCCCTCGGAAACGCGCCGACGCCATGATTGAACAAGAGCGATACACTGCTGGAGCCCACGTTGGCGACGGCCAAGTCTACGTCAGAGTCGCCGTCCAAATCGGCGAACGCAATGGACCGGGGGCTGTCTGCGGTGGGAACGTTGATCGGGTTGCCCAAGCTCCCGTCCCCCAGGTTCAGCAGGACCGACACCTTGTCGTCGTTGCTGCGGACCACGGCCACGTCGAGGTCGCCATCGCCGTTCAGATCGGGCAGAACGATGTCGACGAGCCCATTACCGAGGACGTGTGTGGCTGCTTCGGTAAACGTCGCGTTACCGCCGTTGATCAGGACGGAAAGGAGGTTCAACCTGCTGGCGATCAGATCGGCGTCACCGTCACCGTCGATGTCGCCGGCGGTGACCGTGATATGCTGTGTTCCTGCGTTAATGACCGCTCGGCTCGGGAAGGTTCCGTCGGACTGATTCAGGAGAAGCGAGATACCTCCAGGTGTTCCGATGTCGGCGGTGGCGAGGTCCAGATCGTTGTCGCCGTCGAAGTCGGCGACGGTGAGCGCCGAAGGCCTGTCACCCGTCGCATATTGGATAGCGTCTGCGAACGTGCCGTCGCCATTGTTCTTCAGAATCCAGACACTGTCGTCCTGAAACGTGGCCACGGCGAGATCCAAATCCGTGTCGCCGTCCAAGTCGCCGACCACGATCCCCGTTGGGTGATCTCCGACGATGTAGGTGACTTGCGGCGCGAACGTGCCGGTCCCATCGCCGAGGAATACCGAGACGGAATCGCCAAAGACGTTACGGACCGCCAAGTCCAAATCGGTGTCGCCATCGAAATCGCCCACCACGATGCCTTGAGGGAAGGAGCCGGTGGAATAGTCAACGCCGTCCGCAAACGAGCCATCGCCATTGTTCAGGCGAATCGTAATGTCGTTGCCCTGGGCGTTCACGACGGCCAGGTCGGCGTCACCGTCGCCGTCGAAATCGCCCGCGCGCACGGCCGACGGGTTCTGCCCGGTCCCGAGTATCGGTGCGGCAAACAGCAGGCCCTCGAATTGGGCGCTGATCACTGTGATCCCGACATCGGTGATGCCGTCCGCCCTGATGGGCACGGTCTGCGAAACGCCCTGCAGCGACGTGCCGTCGATGTTCGCGCTGGCAGTGACGGTGACGCTGAGGTTGGCTGCAGCCTCGACGAATACGGAGAAGAACCCGCCGTTGTCTGTGATCGATTCGCCACCGAGGCTGGTGGTCACCGTAGCGCCCGCGACAGGCGAGCCGTCGGCGAGTTGCACGTATCCCTCGACGTATGTCTGCACGGCGACGCCCAAGGCATCGATCCTCTTGACAGCGGTGGTTCCGCCGTTGACCGCGGTGATGTAAGCCAACCCAATGCCCGTCGCGGTGACAACCCCGTTTTCGGCGACGGTCGCTATCTCGGGATTGCTGGTGCGATAGACCGTTCCCGTCGACCGGTTGGTTACGTCGACCTCGCTTCCGTCCGGGAGCACGGCCGTGACCTGTAGCGAAGCTGATCCGCCAGTGAACAGGATCGAGTCGCTGGACGTGATGCGAAGTGATTCCGCCAGGAACAGCGGTGGCTCGTTGACGAACGTGAAACGACCAACACGGAAGGTTTCCCCCGTGACAATTTGGAACGGTTCGCTGAAGGCGTAACGCGTGATTCCGCCGGCGGTGCTGACGGCAAAGACCCGAACGAAATCATCGCTGACAAAGTCAGGCCTCGTTCCCGGTCCGCCGGGTCCGAACAGATCGGGCGCGGCGATGTTGGGAATGCTGAACGAGCCATTGGGATTGACTTGGACGGTCTGACCACCCGCGACCACGGTCCAGGTTTCGTCAAGGCGGTCGACCTGACCGGTAGGTGATGGGCTTCTCGCAGCCGCAGGACCGTCAGACGAGGCAAGCGCTGTTGCGGTACTGCCGCCACCGGTCGGCGTCGTTGGTGGAGCAATATCGACGTGATAGTGGCCGTTATGTTTGAGGTGGTAGCTAATAGTCGCGCCTGTGATCCCAGCGTCGCCGTCGTAAAAGAACGGGTCGTTCCAAAGGATCTTGCCCGTTTTCGCTCCCGACGCGGTCGTCGCGCCGAACAATGCAGTGAACTGGTCGGTGAGCGCGTCCCTGTCGTAACCGGTGTTTAGCACCAACAGATCGCTGTCGTATGCCGCTGTGAGACGTGCCTCGTTGCCGACGAGATTCAATCCCCCCTGTCGAGACCACCCGGTCGGTACAGTCGCACCGTGAGCGACCGCGCTGAAGGTATTCGTGGTGTCCTGCCGAATGAGATCGCCATTGGTCACTGTCGCTCCGCCAACTCCCGTTCCGGTTGCTCGGACCACGTCGTTGCCGTCGCCGCAACTCGTGCCGTCGCCGGGGCAGTTCGCTGCGGAAGTGCAGTCTTTGCCGTTGTTCGTTCCGCCATTGCACGTCGTGTGGACCTGAAAGAAGAACGCCGGGCCTTTGTCCTGCGTGAACGGCTCATCGACATCGACATCCATGCCCGCCTGATGCGAGACGTGCGGACTGAGCGCGCCGCCGCGGTTTCTGCTGATGTCCGAAATGTCATACGAAGCGCCCGGCGTGTGCGCAGTCGCTGCGACGTCGAAAACCTCTTCAAGCCAACTCGTCCCATGGCGTTCCGCGCCGGATTTGTAGGTGTAACCGCCCGGTGAGTCGATCCGCTTCCATCGGGGAGCGTTGAACGCGTTGATGAATGGGGCGTTGATCGTGCTGCTGGAAGAATGACCGGAATTGGTGGCTGCAGCGTTGAACAGGCCTATCGCCCAACGGGTATTCGAGTCGCCCGTGCTGACAAGCCCGTCGACCGTTAGTGGATTGGCGTTCTTGCCCGGGAAGCCAAAGTACTTCAATCGCTGCTGAATGCGATGGATGGCCAATTGGGACGTGCCAGGTACCACCCGGTCCCGTCCGAACGAGGAGTAGCCATCGGAGACGTTGAAGAATTCCACCGTGATCGAGATTGGCCCACTCGGGTCGCCGTCGGGGTCCGTTCCCGTGACGGTCAACTCGCTTGTGCCAGTGGTCGTCGGGACGAAGTAGAACTTGCCCGTGTCCTTCAAGACCTGAACGTAGTTGTTCGCATCATTGCTGTTGATTCGCTTCGCCGCAAACCCGTTACTGTTCGTCGTGCTCGATAGGGTGAGGTTTTCCAAGCCCGAGCATGACAAGTCCGCCGTAATCACATCGCCGGTCTGTCCGCCGGCGATGACCAACCTGTCGTCGAACACCCTGAGAATGACCTGGTCGAGCGACGTTTGGCCATCATCACAGGTGTACGTCAACGATACCAATCTCGTCGTCGCGGTGGCGAACCTGGTAACGTAAATGGGGCCGTCCGTCGCACCCACAGGGTCGCCGCCACTCCAATCAAACGTGCCCCCTTCCGGAAGCGGGTCTGCCAAGAACGTGATATCATCGTTCGTGCGGACACAAGTCGCGCCCAAAATCGAGACCGTGCATTCGTCGCATTGGTCTTCGTCGGTGGCGGTTCCAGGGCCCCCGTTCGACGCGTTCGCACTGCCCGATTCGCAGTCCTCGCAGTCACCGGTGGCTGCGTATGGCGGACAGTTACAACCCCAGCCAGCCGTCACGATGCCGCCGCCCGGATCGGTCACAATGTTGGCGCCATCGTCGGTAACGCTGCCCGTTGTGATGATCTCGAACCGCATGGTGTCGTGGTTGAAGCTGAGGAAGTATGCGATGCTGCCCGCAGGCAGGCCGCTCATGTTGGGGTAGATGATTTTCACCGGCGGGTCGAATTTCGCCCCGCTCGGTTGCAGCGTCCACGCGAACGGTGGAGCTGCTCCGTCCGGCATGGGCATGGGGATCTTGTCGAAGTGCACCTGATTCAAAGCGATGATGGCCGGGTCCGCCGGGCTGGGAACGCTTCCGTCCGCTCGCGTCATGGAACCTGCCTGAACGATCATCGTCAGACCTTCGAGCCCCTCTACCGTTAGCTCGACGTCTTGCGTGTTGTCGAAATTGCGCGCGTTGTTGGGATTCATCGACGGCAGCAGCACTGGGGTCGGTAGGGAGTTTTCCGCGTTGGGGATGATGACCGGCTCGAATTGAAGCGCCGGAAAGCTGCCCGCCGGAACATCTGTTCCACCCACACCGCCAGTGTGAAACGCCACCAACCCGTCGATCCGCAGATGGGCCGGTCCGGATGCGGGAAGATCGTCAAACCGGAACATGCCGTCGACATCGGACGCCGTTCGGAAATCCTGACCGCCGACGGTCAACGTGCAATCAGCCCCCTGGATGGGCTGGTTGGCGTTGTTCAGCACAAGCCCGGAAAAACTCGTCGGCTGCGTTTCGTCTCTCGCCACACCGAACACAACGAACCGCACCGGCCCGGTCGGGTTGTTCGGAAAGTTGGCTTCCACGACGTTGTTGCCCGGCTCGCCACCGAGCGTGAATGCCACTTCCGCGTGCCCGGTGTCACTGGTGTCCACCGTGACGCTCGTCCGGTCATCGACGCGACCGTCTCCGCGAACAACGGTGAATGTGACGGGAACACCGGGCACGCCGTTGCAGCGATCGTTCACCCAAACCCGAAGGGGCTCGGGTGCAGGGCCACCGGTTTCGGCTCGCTGGTTGTTACCGGTGCCCACATTGATTTGGGCGGGCGGAGCGTTCGTGGCCGACGCGCAGAAGAACGTCGTCCCAACGATGCTCGTTGACGTCACTTCGATTCGGTTGTTGCCGCACCCAGCGTCTGCCCCAAGCCGCCAGCGCGCTTCCGCCACACCGTCGGCGTCGGTGATCGCCTGGAGCGTCATGCTCAACTCCGCTGTAGGATCATCGCCGAGCCGCCCGTCGCTCCGCGTCACGCGAAACGTGACCGGCTTGGCGACGAACGGCGAGCCGTCACCACGCGTTATGCGAACCCTCACCGGGTCTGCCAGGAAGCTGTGGATCGATGCCGATTGCCCGTTGCCCGAGACGACTTCCATCATCGGAGCGCCCGCCGGAATTTCGACGCGTGTGACGGTGATCGACCGCTCGATCGTGTTTCCCAGCATGTCGGTCGCCGTCGCGGTGATTACGTTGTCACCCATCGCGAGCGGAACCGCCTGCCGTTCAAACGTTCCATTCGTACCGATGCCAACGTCCACCACCGCGTTCATACCGCCAACCGTCACCGCCAATCCCATGAACCCGGTCAAAACGTCGGACACGCGGCCGGCCACGTCGATCGCGTCGTTGGTTAACTCCGAACCATCCGGCGGGAAGTCGATGAATAGAGTCGGCGCGTCCCCGTCGTGCGTGATAACGGTTGTGGTCGGCATTCCGCGAACGCCCGCCGCTGAGACCGCCGTGAAGAAGAGTTGATTGGTCCGATTGGCACTGAGCGGCACGTCGGCGGTAAACGCACCATTCACCACCGCCGCATCCAACGACCCTGCCGGACCTGTAATTTCGACGATGCCGGCTGCGTCGTTCTGGCAAGTCGGCACTCGGCCGGTGATCGTCACCCTGTTCTCGTTGGTGAGGGTGGTGTGAGCATCGAGCGCGGGCGCGGGCGGTGGCGCAAAAACGTCAGTGAACTCCGCCAGTACAAACACCTCGTCGTCTGACAAGGTCAACTGAACCGTCGCGTCGGTCCTGTCTAGGTCGCCGCCCCAGCGGAAGAAACAACCCCCGGCCGAATTCACCGCTGACAACGAAACCTGCGTTCCGATCGGGAACAAAAAACCCTGTCCATCGGACGATGCGACCGGCGTGCCGGATGGAGTGATCTCGACCGCCCCGTCACCGATCGTCGCGACGGTGAGCGTCACGTTTTGAATCACCGGCGGTGTGACCCCGCCACCGGGCGGCGCGACGCTGAAGACAGCCGTAATCTGCTTCTCGCCGTCCATGGTGATGGTCTCAGCCGGATTATCACTCGTCAGATCGCCCTGCCACCCGTCGAACTGTGACCCTGCATCAGCCGTCGCGATGACTGTTACGAGAGTGTCCGCGTCGTAGGGGCCGGTCGGTGGATCAATCTCGACACTCCCGTTGCCTTCAATCACCACGGTCAGCGCGAACTGCTGCACGAACGTCGCGGTCAGCGCGACGTCGCTCTCAATCGTTACCTCGAACGTGCTTTCATCCGACGTGAGATCGCCGGTCCAACCGGCAAACCGCCATCCGTCTGCCGGAGTCGCCACCAGCGATAGGATCGTTCCGGATGCGACGGGTCCGCCCGCCGGCTCGACGGTTCCGTCACCGACAACGTCGATGGTTAAGCTGAACAATTCGATCGGCTGCCCCGCAGGTGGCTCGCTCGGGTCAGGCTGTTCTCTGCCCGGCGGTGTTTGCGGAGGAGCACTGTTGCCGTTTTCGTTGTCGTTGGAAACCGGTGCGTTATCGTTGACGTTGTCTGGCTGCGACGGCACATCCAACACGAAGTTACAGCCCGCAGCAAACGTGAGCATCATCGCTCCTGCGATCACCGAACGTTTCGCTAATCCGTACATAGACATTCCCATCGAAATTGGCCCAAACCATCCCTCACGGCGGAGGCGTTTTGCGCCCTCACCGTCGATGCGTATTCGTTATGTGTAGAAGGGCTTCCGGCTCGCCCGAGCAAACTCTTAAACAAGTCTAGCGTGCAGCCTCCGCGCAACGCTCTTTTTTTGTGCGAAGAGCGTCCGGCCTGGTAATGACCACGAAGGCCAGAAAAAACGTTGCGCACCGCACGAACAGGCGACTTGTTATCACATCTGCGCACCCAGGAGAGCCCTATAACGGGCACGTGCGCTTGATTGGCGCCGACATGCCGAACTTGCGGTATAATGTCATCGCATGTTCGGTGCCGCGGAAATGACAGATAAGATGGTGGCCGCTGCGGCGGAAGGATCCCAAGTGGAGACCGAGCGCCTAGCTGCGGTGCTAACGCCGCAAATACGCTTGATGGTCGCGGCCCGACTCGGCGCAACACCCAGGCAATTCCATGCGGTCGAGGAACTAGGCCAGCAGGTCATGATGGGGCTCGTGGCGGGCATCAGCCGACTGGACAATCGAACCGTTAACGGGCTGAAAGCCTATGCATCACGTATCGTCTCGAACAAAGTCGCGGACTATCTCAAGAAAGACACCGGCCGCGGCGGAAAACGTCCCCGCGTCAGATCATTGGATTCCACCGTAGCGGGGCTGACCGAGGCTGGCCCGTTGTGGCAGCTTTTGTCCGCCGACGGAACGTCGCCCGTCAGCGCCGTCGCCCGCGCGGACAAGTTCAACCTGGTACTCAACGAGATGCAAAAACTGAAACCCGAATACTGCGAGATCATCACGCTGGCCTTCTTCGACCAGTTGGAAACGGCTGAAATCGCCAAGCGTCTCGGGCTGACCCGACCCGCCGCGTCGATGCGACTCATCCGCGCCGTGAACACATTACGTAGCCGCGTTACCGATTCCGATGAAACCGCCTGACTCCATGATAAACGATCCGGAGGACGGTTCCTCTCCAGACATAGCCGACCGCGTCGACGACGCCCTCCGCGCGCTGTGGAAAGGCGGTAGCGGCGCGTTCGACGAACTACTCGACGACCAGGGAGGCTCCGGGCCAGGCGTTGCCCAGTTGTTGGGTGACGTCGCAGCACCCAATTTTTCCGTCGCCGCAACCATCGAACCCGATGCGTGCATCGCCGGGTACAAAATCGTACGCGAGCTGGGGCGCGGAGGAATGGGCGTCGTCTACGAAGCCCAACAGCAGAATCCACGAAGACCCGTCGCTCTCAAGGTCATCCGCGACAGCCGGGCACTCGACAGCTACCACATCAAGCTATTCGAACGCGAGGTCTTGACCCTCGCGAGACTCAAGCACCCCAACATCGCCGCCATCTACGAGGCTGGCACGACCGAAAGCGGCCAGCGATTCTACGCAATGGAACTCATACGCGGCAGCATGTTCACGGCGTACGTGGACGGCAATGCGGCCGACACCCTCCGAACGCCTCTCGAACTGCCCGATCGTTTGCGGCTCTTCGGTAGGGTTTGCGACGCGATCAACTACGCCCATCAACGGGGCGTCATCCACCGCGACCTGAAGCCCTCCAACATCCTCGTCACCGACGAGCCGGATTCGCACGCCTCCGGCAGAACCAGCGGCCCGTGGGCAGAAGTGAAAATCCTCGATTTCGGTTTGGCAAGGGTCACTGGTGGCGAAAAGGACTTCACCACCATCTCGGGCGACGCGGCCGGCATCAAGGGCACGCTAGCGTACATGAGCCCCGAGCAAGCACGCGAAGAACCCGACGCCGTCGACGTGCGAAGCGATGTCTACTCCCTCGGTGTTATCCTCTACGAGATCATCGCCGCGAAGCTACCGTACGATACTCGCCACGCTCCGATTCATCAGGCCGTCCACATGATCTGCGAACAACCGCCGCCAAAGCTCAAGAGCAAGCTCGGGCCGGTCGACGCGGACCTCGAAACGATTGTGCTCAAAGCGCTGGAAAAAGCGCCCGCAGATCGTTACCAGAGCGCAGCCGCACTTGCGGAAGACGTCGATCGCTATCTCAACAACCAGCCTATCCTGGCGCGCCCTCCGAGTGCGGCCTATCAACTCCGCAAGCTGGTCGCGAGACACAAGATACCATTCACCTTGGGCGCGGCGTTCGTTGCGGTCGTTATGGTTTTCGCCGTCTACACATCGACACAAGCCACCCATCTGGCCCGTGAACGTGACAAAGCCGTGGCAGCCGAGCGATTGGCTGAAACAAGGCTTCTCGACGTTCAGGCTGCCCGTAGCGAGTCGGAGCAGGCCGGCCAGAAAGTCGCCGCCATCAACCGCTTCCTCAACAACATGCTTGCATCGGCGGACCCCTCCCAAGACGGACGCGACGTCAAAGTCGTCGATGTACTCGACAAAGCTGTCGCTGGTATTGACGAGACGTTTCTCGACAAGCCTGAAATCGAATCAGCCCTTCGCTCGACCATCGGAAACACGTACCGCCGTCTGGGAATGCTCGACAAGGCCCGCACCGAACTGACCAAGTCGCTCGAACTCCTCGACCGGAAACTAGGACGCGACCATCCCGACACGCTCTTTGTTCTCCACCGCGTAGCCAACGTGTACCAAGATCTCGGAGACGCAAGCCGCGCCGAACGACTCCTGCGAGAAGCCTTCGAGAAACGCCGACGCGTGCTCGGAGACGACGACCCCAACACTCTCGACAGCATGAACAGCCTCGCGCAGGTCCTGCAAGAACGCGGGCGATTGGATGAAGCGGAGACTCTCTTTCGATCAGCTCTGGAACGCCGTCGCCGTGTGCTAGGCCAAGACCACAAAGATACGCTCATTTCCATGAACGACCTCGCGGGCGTGCTCATGGTGCAGGGCAAACTTGCCGAAGCTGAACCGCTCTGCAGGCAAGCGCTCGAACTGCAGCGCCGACTGTTGGGCGACGACCATGTCGATACGCTGGTTTCCATCAACGACTTGGCAGCGGTATTGAAGAGGCAGGGGCGACTGGCAGAGGCCATGCCGCTCTATCGCCAAAGCTACGAAGGTTTGCGTCGTGTCCTCGGCGAAGACCATATGGACACGCTCATCACGCTAAACAATCTCGCGGGAGCGTTGCGGCAACTAGGACGTAGCGACGAGGCGACCCCATTGGCGAAACAGGTCGTCCAGATCGCCGAGCGAACCCTGCCGGCGAACAGTTGGTACACCGCCATGTTCAAAGCAGGCTATGCAAGCTGCCTGGTCAACCTTCGGCGATATCCCGAGGCGGAGGAACAGCTCGAGCCTGCCTACGAAACCGTCCGCGCCGAACTCGGCGACGAGCACGCGTACACGATCGGCATCATCAAGGCCACGATTGAACTTTACGAGAAGTGGCAACAGCCCGAGAAGTTAGCAACGTGGCGGGCAAAACTGGCGTCAAACGCCGACGCCGAACAATAAGACGCGTTCGCCCCATCAAAACACGAAGCCGCGACTCCGAAGGCACCAATGCGGGAGCTTGAACGGAGCGGACGACGACGAACCCGTGCGACCGTTCTGAAAACGGGACTGGTATACCGGCGGGATCAATCGAAAAGTGAACAGTCCGGGAATCGTCGCTGGCCGATTCTCCGAACTCTTTCCGCGCGTTTCTCATCTCTCGCTATTCTCGCCGCGTCCAAAGCTGCGTAGAGAACCTCCTCTTCAAGTATGTCGTTGCAGCAGAATCGCACTGCCTTGTCAATGCAGATGCCATATCGCGGATCACGGATTGCGGCGTAGTCTCGTGCCAACTCGGAATAGCCTTCTCCATGGCGCGAACATACGTCTATCGCATGTTTATAGAATTCAATCCTCTTGCTGTGGTGTGTATACAAATCCCCAAGCATACACCAAAGCGATGGGAGTCTCGGACGGGCGTCCAGTTCCCGCTTTATCCGTCGAATCAACTTCCGTTTGAGTTTAGTGCTGTCTACGATATGCCCGGACAGAAAGAGTCGGTAGTACTCTTCCGCCATGACCGTGAATTCCGCTGGCGGATCAACACATTCCAGATTCGTGTCGATAGAAGACATCTTTCCAACTCACAGCGGTGCAGCGAGAAGGCGTGCACCTCCGCCGGTACCCGAGATCGCGACCAGAGTCAGCGACAGGGACCTACGACGGCGGGCAACATGCCGACGCGATCGCGCGGCCATCCGATCCCCCGCTTTGTCCCCAGCAGTTGGGGCGCGAAACGGTGCGAATTGGTGCGACTGATTGCGATGAACGCCCAACGAGTGACACATCGTGTCATTCTCATAACCCTCTGGAAGACAAGGGCTTTCGCGAGGCCGTGCGGCATCGTACACGCCCGTGCGACGACTACCCCCAACGGGACTCGAACCCGTGTCTTCAGGATGAGAACCTGA
>CAYQFV010000055.1:20623-22484 GCA_964416845.1 uncultured Phycisphaeraceae bacterium
TGCGACGACTACCCCCAACGGGACTCGAACCCGTGTCTTCAGGATGAGAACCTGATATCCTAGGCCGCTAGACGATGGGGGCGTCCTGCGTCGCGGTTTCCGCCCCTAAACGGGCGAACGACCCGAGAGGCTAGCCACCGTCGACCTTGTAGTCAAGCGACGCTGGGACCGACGACGGCACGCGTATCACGATCGAGCGGCGAGCGATCGCTCGGCAGCACGTGTCAACCCCAGCCGATGTGTGCGGATGTCGGATCTTGAGGATGGCGGTTGACTCGAAGTCAGATTCGCCCGAATCTGACGCGGGCTCGGAAACGTCTGTGCTAATCAGACCGGAGTGCATTTCGATGGCGGTTGTTCGTTTCACGAAGAATCTGCAGCGTCACGTCGAGCTTCCACCTCAGGAGGCGGCTGGTGAAACGGTGCGCGAGATTCTCGACGCGGTGTTTGCGAAGAACGCGCGTGCCCGGGATTACGTGCTCGACGATCAGGGATCGTTGCGTAAGCACATGATGGTATTTGTCGACGGGCGACTGATCCAGGATCGCGCCGGGCTGGCGGACGCCGTTCCCCTGGGCGGCACGGTGGATGTCATGCAGGCGCTGTCGGGCGGTTGATGCGCATCGCAAGCTGCGGCGGGCTTCGTGCGGAATCGCGAACGGTGTTCGTAAGGGGCGTTGGCGCCAGTTCGCAGCAGCATGGGCTCTTGGGGAGCGATTCCGAGCGACTCGGCGGTTGGGTCTTGCACAAGGAGAATCATGGTGAGCGACCGCATTTTGATTGGGACGCGTAAAGGGCTCTTCACCGTCGAGCGTCGCAACGATGGAGATTGGCGCATCTGCGGTCGCGACTTCCTCGGCGACAATGTCTCGATGCTCCTTCCGGATGCTCGCGACGGATCGCTGTACGCGGCGATCAACCACGGTCACTTCGGCGTGAAGGTTCACCGGCGCAGCAAGACAAGCGAAAGCTGGCAGCAGTGTGCTGCGCCGTCGTATCCTGCCATGCCGAAAGATTACTCCCCGCCGCCCAACCCGATGGGTGGCAAGCCGCCGCCGTGGAATCTTGAACTTGTGTGGTGCCTGGAGGCGGGCGGAGACGACGAGCCGGGAGTGCTCTGGGCGGGCACGATTCCCGGAGGCCTGTTTCGATCGCCTGACCGCGGCGAGACGTGGTCACTGAACCGACCGCTTTGGGACGAGCCGCTCCGTCTTTCGTGGTTCGGCGGTGGGTACGACTACCCGGGCATCCACTCGATACTCGTGGACCCTGCCGACTCCAGGCATGTGGTGGTCGGTGTGTCGTGCGGCGGGGTGTGGGAAACGCGCGATGGCGGCAAGACGTGGCAATGTCGTGCGACCGGAATGCGCGCGGAATACGTTCCGGAGGAGCAGCAGCACGATCCCGAAATTCAAGACCCGCATCGCATCGTGCACTGCCCGGCTGATCCGACCCATCTGTGGGTGCAACATCACAACGGCGTGTTTCGGTCGACCGATGGGGCAGCCACTTGGCAGGAGATCAGCAACGTTCCGTGCTCGGTGTTCGGTTTTGCCGTCGCGGTGCACCCCACCGACCCGAACACGGCGTGGTTCGTTCCCGCCGTGAAGGACGAGTGTCGCATACCGGTCGACGCCAGGGTGGTCGTCACGCGAACCCGGGACGGTGGGAAAACCTTCGACCTGCTCGACGACGGTTTGCCCGGCAACGACGCGTACGATTTGACGTATCGCGATGCCCTCGATACGAACGATTCCGGGGATGGACTCGACTTCGCCAGAACGACGGGCACGGTATCGGTTTCGGAAGCCCAGGGCGATCCATGGTTGTGCGTGTCGAACAACCTTCAGCCGGTTCATTG
>CAYQFV010000056.1:0-22238 GCA_964416845.1 uncultured Phycisphaeraceae bacterium
TCCCCGGACGTCGTGGTGTTCACCCTGAACTCGCCCGTGCCGCACGTGACGGAACCGCCTCCCGCACTGTACGTTGCGTAAATGGAGATTTTCCGGGTGTTGTTCACCGTGGACGTTCCCCAGTTGGAAACGAACCCGTCGTCCTGCGCATCGTATCCGTTGTACCGCGTTTGGCCGCCCGTAGCGTCGTACGTGTACGCCTGCGCGTTATCTTTGAAGCTCAGCGCCAACCAATAGAAACCGGGCGTGACCACCGTGCCGGGCATGCTGATCGTGAGCCACGTCATGGGTTTTGACGTGTCATCCTTGTCCGTCTCGCCCAGCAGCGCACCGGGTTCGCCTGCGGCGTCCGCATAGATCGCGTACCGCAGTTTCTTCTTCTTGCCGCCGACGTAGGCGGTGATGCTTGTGATCGTTCCGGTTTGGGGCATGGATACGCGCGTGGCGATCTGTATCCTCCGGACGCTGCTCTGTGTCGATCCGAAGATCGTCTCGTAGCCGCCGTTGACGGCGCTCGACACGCTTGCGAAAACGAGCACCATCAGACAACCGACGATCACCGTGAACGACTTACCGGATCGCCGCGTCGCGCGTGATCTGCGTCCGTTGTTCACCGATGGTCCGGTGGGTCGGGCCTGTAATGTCTCGATCGAGACGCGTGCCTTCAGAAGATCATTTTGGGTATTCATGGGTTTCGCCAGACTGGGATGCTGTCCCTGGTGATTGATTCGCGCGGGATGATTCAACAGATCATCGTCACGCCCTCTGGCATGCCTCGGAGGCGACCGATGGCGATCTGACCTGACAGACCGATGTTGATCTATCCGGCAACGAGGCCGCGCGGGCCCGTCAGACCCGCAGTCGCCGCCAATCGTGCATGCCACCACATGTACCATTCGATTCGGCAGCAAGCCTGTCAACTGAATTGAGCTATCGACGGGGAAGTGGCCGGTAATGTAGGACGAAAGCGTGGATTTTACCGGTAGCGGGTCAGATATTGAGTTGAAGACGAGCTGCCTCGGACATCCGGTCGGGCATCCAGGGCGGGTCCCAAACAACTTCGAGGCTCACCTCGCCAACGCCGTCGATACCGCGGACCAGTGACTCAGCCTGCGGCGGCAGCGATCCGGCGACCGGACACGCAGGCGATGTGAGCGTCATTTGAATCGCCACGTCGTTATTGGGCTTCACGTCGATGTTGTAGATCAGCCCCAGGTCGTAGATGTTCACCGGGATCTCCGGATCGAAGCACGTCCGCAATACTTCAATGACCTGCGCCTTGGTCGCTTCCGCTTGGATGTTTTCCAGAGGAGAGTCTGACATTGCGGTGTTTTCCTTCCAGTGATCCCTATTCGGTGGAGATTGTTTCGCTCGCGCCGTCCAAGGCTGCCTTCACGGTATGCCAAGCGAGCGTTGCGCACTTGACGCGTGCGGGAAATCGGCAGACGCCCGAGAATGCTTCGAGCTTGCCCAACTCCGGGCCGTCGTTCGTGTCGGTGTTTTCACCGGTGACCAGACCGTGGAATTTTTCGAACAACGCCTTCGCTTCGGTCAGTGTCTTTCCGCGAATTGAATCGGTCATCAAAGAGGCTGACGCCGTCGAAATGGCGCATCCCGTCCCTTCAAACGACACGTCTTGAACAACGCCGTTTTCGACGTTCAGGTAGACCGTGATCTTGTCACCGCAAAGCGGGTTGTACCCGTCCGCCTGCCGGTCCGCTCCGTCGAGCTTGTGACAGTTTCGAGGCCGGCGGTTGTGATCCAGAATCAGCGACTGATACAATTCGTCGAGATCATTCATGAACAAAACATTTCAACAACGTTGCCAATGGCTGCGACCATCGTGTCCACATCGCGTTTGTTATTGTACAACGCGATCGACGCTCTCGCCGTCGCGGTCAATCCGAATCGTTCCATCACCGGCTGGGCACAATGGTGTCCGGTTCGGATCGCGACGCCCGCCTGATCCAAAATCGTTCCAACGTCATGGGCGTGGACGTCGTCCACCACAAACGACAGCACCGACGCCTTCTCCCTCGCCGTTCCAATCAGTCGCACCGCGGGAATCGCCGCGAGTTGTTCCGTCGCGTAGGTGAGCAGGTCTTGTTCAAAGGTTGCGATGTTCTGCATTCCGACACGATCGAGATAGTCGACAGCCGCCCCCAGCCCGATCGCGGCTGCGACATCCGGCGTGCCCGCTTCGAATCGGTGCGGTAAGTCGTTGTAGATCGTTCCGCCGAAGCTGACCGACTTGATCATGTCGCCGCCGAATTGGTACGGCGGCATTTCGTTCAAAAGGTCGAATCGTCCATAGAGCACGCCGCTGCCGGTCGGTCCGAACATCTTGTGACCCGACAGCGTGAAGAACTCGCATCCCAGTTCCGCCACGTTGATCGCCAGGTGGGGCGTTGCCTGAGCGCCGTCCAGCAGGACCGGGATGTCGCGATTATGGGCCAACCGGATGATGTCGCGCACCGGATTCACCGTGCCCAGCGCGTTCGACACGTAGACGATCGAGACCAACCGCGTTCGCGGGCCCAGCAGTTTTTCGTATTCATCGACCAGCAATTCGCCGCGATCATTGATCGGAATCACGCGCAATTGGGCACCCGTTCGCTCGCACAGAACCTGCCACGGCACGATGTTCGAATGGTGTTCCATGGTCGAGATAATGATCTCGTCGCCCTTGCCGATGCGCATTCGTCCGAACGACTCCGCAACCAGATTGATGGCTTCGGTCGTTCCGCGGACGAAAACGACCTCCTCCGGCCGATCCGCACCGATGAACCGTTGCAGTTTGACGCGAGCGGCTTCGTACGCTTCGGTCGCCTGCACGCTGAGATGGTGCACGCCTCGATGAATGTTGGCGTTGGAGAATCGGTAGAAATCCGACACCGCGTCGATCACCGACTGCGGCTTCTGCGTCGTCGCGGCGTTGTCCAAATACACCAGCGGCTTGCCGTTGACCGTCTGCGCGAGAATCGGGAAGTCGCCACGGAGCGCGTCGAAGTCGATCGGCGAAGTTGCGCCGTCATCGACGGAGTGCGACGATGTTACCGGCGACGACGTCATCATCGTTTCCCGTCCAGATGGCCGTCGGAAAGACGACCGAGCACGATTCGTCCCAACTGCTCACGCAACGGCGCGATTTTGATCTGGTCGAGACTCTCCCCTGCAAAGGCGCACACCAGAACGTTCTTGGCAGCCTCACGACCAATGCCCCGCGACATCAGATAGAAAATCGCCTCCGGGTCCACCTGCCCGATCGTCGCTCCGTGCGTACACTTCACGTCGTCGGCGAAGATCTCCAACTGCGGTTTGCTGTCCGCCACCGCGTCGTCCGAAAGAAGAAGATTCATGTTGGTCTGCTTGGCGTCGGTTTTCTGAGCGTCCTTGCGAACGTGGATGCGGCCTGCGAACACGCTCTTGGACCGATCGTCGAGTATGTTCTTGAAATACTCCCAACTGTTGCAATGCGGCTTGGCGTGCTCGACCCACAGATTGTTGTCGACATGTTGGTCGCCGCCGATCATCGTCAGCCCGTTCAGCGTGCAGTGGCAACCCTCGCCGTCCAAAACCGCCTGAATGTTGTTCCGCACCAATTCTCCGCCGATCGACACCACGTGCGACGTGACGTTGCTGCTACGCTCCTGATGAATCCGCAAGTGGGACACATGATACGATTGTTCGCTCTCACGCTCCACTTTGCAATGATCCACCGTCGCGTTTTCGCCAGCCACAATGTCTGCGACCGCGTTGGTGAAGTACTTTGATCCCGCCACGCCCGCATGGGTTTCCACCACCGTCAGTTGGCCGCTCTCTTCGACGACGATCAGATTACGCGGATGCGTCATGCGCGGACCCCCCGCACCGGTCGACACGAACAGTAGGTGAATTGGATCAGCCACCGCGACCCCGCGGGGCACGAAGATGAATCCGCCTTGCTCGGCGAACGCGGTATTCAACGCGGCAAACGCCTGCGACGAATCCTCCGCGCATCGCTCGAAATGCGTTCGCACGATCTGCTCATGCTCACCCAGCGCTTCGCCGAGGTTGCACACCATCACGCCCGCCAGCTGCGCAGACCGCTTCGAGTGCTCCGCCGAATACCGGCCGTCAACAAACACCAACCTGCACGCCGTGTCGCCTTGAAACACGCACTGCTCGATAAGCTCGCTCGCCCCCTCCGCGCTGTCCGATCCGCCGAGCTTGAACGGTGTCGTCGCGATGGCGGACACATTCGTGTGTCGCCACTGCTCATCCGACGTCGTCGGGAAGCCCAACTCCGCGAACCGTGCGATGCTCGCCTCACGCAGCATCGTCAGCCAGGCGGGAACGCGATCCCCGGCGTTTCGAGTGAACTGCTCAAAGGCAGCCACATAGTTGTCTTGCACAGCCATGACTTCCGGCATCTTCGATGATGTCCTTTCCTGCTGATGCTGCGTCACGCTCAGGTCTTCAGGTGTGCCACTGCTCTCGAGCAGTGTACGAGTGCCGATCAAACTCCTAGAAGGCACTGCTCAAGAGCAGTGGCACGCGAATGGAGTCGCCTGCCGTCCCAAGACCGAGCAGCGACGCTCCACTAGTTCGACGACGCACCCGTCGGGGCGGTCTCCAGCCAGCCGTAGCCTTGACTCTCCAACTCCAACGCAAGTTCCTTGCCGCCCGATTTGACGATCCGCCCGTCAACCAGAACGTGCACGAAGTCGGGCACGATGTGATCGAGCAGACGCTGGTAGTGCGTCACGACGATCATCGCCCGCTCGGGACCGCGAAGCTGATTCACCCCGTCCGCCACGATCTTCAAAGCGTCGATGTCGAGTCCCGAATCGGTCTCATCCAGAATCGCCAGCTTCGGCTCGAGCATCGCCATCTGAAAAATCTCGTTGCGTTTCTTCTCGCCGCCGGAGAATCCTTCGTTGATGCCGCGGTTCAGCAGCGAGTTGTCGATCTGAACCAGCTTGGCTTTGTCCTTGGCGAAATCGAGAAAATCGACCGCGTCCAGTTCTTCCTCGCCGCGATGCTTGCGACGGGCGTTGATCGCCGTCTTGAGAAAGTAGTTCGTGCTAACGCCGGGAATCTCCACCGGATATTGAAACGCCAGAAAGATGCCCTCCAACGCGCGTTCATCCGGGCTCATGTCGAGCAGGTCGTGGCCGTCGTACAACACCTCGCCGTCGGTCACCTCATAAATCTCTCGCCCGGCCAACACCTGCGCAAGCGTGCTCTTGCCCGAACCGTTGGGCCCCATGATGGAATGCACCTCACCCGCGTTGACGGTCAGGTTCAGGCCGCGAAGGATTTCGTTGCCTTCGATGCTCACGTGTAGATTGCGAATCTCTAACATAGTCTTCCTTGCTGTTTCATCCTTGTTGCCGTCGCGAAACGTCTCGACCGTTCGCCGTCTTGTCCATCGTGGCAAGTCGCACCGAAACCCTTGTTAACCGACACAACGCGAACTGCCTCATTCGTGTGATGGTTGCTGTGGCTGCTACGAATCACCGGGTATCTGCGTTCAATCTTTGGTAGGGGCGACGCGGCTGACGATGTGCAACGCGCGATACACAGGCCCGATGTTCACCAACCGCAATCAGCCGACACTGCCTTCCAGGCTGACCTCCAAAAGCTTTTGTGCTTCGACCGCGAACTCCATGGGCAACTCGCGAAACACCTCCTTGCAAAACCCGTTGACGATCATCGACATCGCGTCTTCGGTCGAGATACCCCGCTGATTGCAATAGAACAGTTGGTCCTCGCCGATCTTCGACGTCGTCGCCTCGTGCTCCATCTGCGCGGTGCTGTTGCGAACCTCGATGTACGGAAACGTGTGCGCCCCACACTGATCGCCGATCAGCATCGAGTCGCACTGCGTGAAGTTGCGGGCGTTGGTCGCGCCCTTGTTGATCTTCACCTGCCCGCGATACGTGTTCTGACCGTGACCGGCCGAAATCCCCTTCGACACGATCGTGCTCGTCGTGTTCTTGCCGATGTGGATCATCTTGGTCCCGGTGTCAGCCTGCTGATAATTGTTCGTAAGCGCGACCGAGTAGAACTCGCCGACCGAATCGTCACCTTGCAGAATGCAACTCGGGTACTTCCACGTGATGGCGGAACCCGTCTCCACTTGCGTCCATGAAATGTGCGACCGCGATCCGGCGCACTTGCCCCGCTTGGTGACGAAGTTGTAAATCCCGCCCTTACCGTCCTTGTCGCCCGGATACCAGTTTTGCACGGTCGAATACTTGATCGTCGCATCCTTCATCGCAACCAGTTCCACCACGGCTGCGTGAAGCTGATTCTCGTCGCGCATCGGAGCGGTGCACCCTTCCAGGTAGCTCACCCGCGCCCCTTCGTCCGCGATGATCAGCGTGCGTTCAAACTGACCGGTCGACGCAGCGTTGATCCGAAAGTACGTCGAAAGCTCCATCGGGCAGCGAACGCCCTTCGGAACGTACACGAACGAGCCGTCGGAAAAGACCGCCGAGTTCAGCGTTGCGTAGAAGTTGTCCGAATACGGCACGACCGAGCCGAGATACATCTTCACCAATTCGGCATGCTCGCGAACCGCTTCAGAAAACGAGCAAAAGATAATGCCCAAATCCGCCAGCTTGTCCTTGAACGTCGTCGCCACCGAAACGCTGTCAAACACCGCGTCGACCGCCACCCCCGCCAGCCGCGCACGCTCCGCCAGAGGAATGCCCAGCTTCTCGTACGTTTCGAGCAGTTTCGGATCGACCTCGTCAAGACTCTTAGGCCCGTCCTTCGCCTGCTTCGGCGCGGAGTAATAGATGATCTCTTGAAAGTTGATCGGTGGATACTGCACCTTAGGCCACTTCGGCTCCACCATCGCCAGCCACTTGCGATACGCCCGAAGTCGCCACTCGAGCATGAACGCCGGCTCCTGCTTCTTGGCGGAAATAACGCGGACAACGTCCTCGCTCAATCCCGCTGGAACAGCGTCGGCGTCAATGTCGGTGACGAATCCGTACCGGTAGTCCTGGTTTTCCCACTGATCGAGCGTGCTCATCGCTGTCGACATACTGTCCTGTGCTCCACCTGTTGTCCACGGATGCGTTTCAGACGCTTCCGCCGGTTCGATGGGCGCCAATGGTTCTGGACGCCTTTGGCGTCACGCGCCCCATCATCTTCTATCCCTCGTGTCACAACGCTCGCCGGCGACCAAGTCCATCAACGTCACCGGCAAGGACGCCTTCGATCACGGTGCAGTGTCTAGCTCGGAAGCGTGTGCAAGAAGCGCCAACTCCGAAGCGCCGCGACCCGCCTTGTCCTAAACGGAAAAGCTACTGCCGCAACCACATGAGCTCGTCGCGTTCGGATTGTTGAACACGAATCCCCGACCCATGATCTCATCCTTGAAGTCCACCGTCGTGCCGTTGAGGTAGAGGTGGCTCTTGGAATCGCAGATCACTTCCACGCCATGCTGCTCCAACGACTCGTCGCTCTCGCGCTTCGTTTCGGTTAGATCAAGCGAATAGCTGAATCCGCTGCAGCCGCCGCCTTTGACCGCCACGCGCAAATACAGCTTCTTCGGTTCGTCGCCGTTGTTGCGAGCCGACTCAATCTGCTCCGCGATGATGCGGTCCACTTCCTTGGCAGCGGTTTCGGTCAACGTGATCGACATGAGAACATACTCCTTGCTGGCCCGAGGCTACGGAGACGCCGCGCCCCAAATGTTTCCGTATTCCAACTGCACCGGCGCACTCGGACGCGTCCGAATGCTCCGACCCATTTCATAAATCTGTGAACTCAATTCGTTGCTGACGAGTTGGTCCAATGTGATCAGACCCAGAAACCCACGCAACGCTTCGTGGACCTTGCGAATCGGTTCACGAATCAGGCAGCTCTCTTGCAACTCACATTCACGACTGTCGTCGTCCTCAACCGGACCCGGTGGACAACACAGCGTCAACCGCACCGGCCCTTCGACCGCCTCAATCAAACTCGCCAGAGAAATCTTCTCCGGCGACATCGCCAACGTGTATCCGCCGTTGGGACCACGCGTCGACTGAATCAAGCCCGTGTGCACCAACTGGCTGAGGATGTTCATCAGCGCCGGCACGGGAAGGCTTAGCTGCTCGGCGATCTCACGAGCGCTCACACGAACACCCTCACGCGATGCCAGATAGGTCATCGCGACCAGGGCGTAATCGGTTTTTCGCGTCACAGATAGCATCGTCTGTCATCCGAGCTTCAAACCACCCACCACAGAGTCCGTACGATATGTCACCAAATTAGTCGGACTCTCAAGCCTATATATATGAGTCTTTTGGTGATATTTCAATAGCCGGCGTCCGAGATTCTTTCGCTGTCTCGTAACGTCTTGTGTCGACTCGTGTTATGTTCCCATGGCGGGCGAGGAGTATCCGTGTGTGGTTCACCGGAAGTCCATCACTCAATCGTCAACGTCGGTTGTTCGCTCGGTTTTACGTTCCGAATGCTGATCTGGCCGGCGGTGGCGTTGGCTACGGATTCGATCGACTCTGCCACCAGTCGTTGATCCTCGCCAAACGCCTTGTCCAGCGTGCCCGCATCGGCGAACCGGCGAATGCACGTATTGAGCGGGATGCCACCCAGAAAGGGCGTGTCCAAATCTTGGGCAGCCTGGCGAGCTCCACCGTGATCGAAGATTTCGTCGCGATGTCCGCAGCTCGGACACAGATAGTAACTCATGTTCTCGATGATGCCCAAACACGGCACGTTGAGCTGGCGATACATCATCACCGCCCGACGGGCGTCCTGCAGGGCAACGTCTTGCGGCGTGCACACCACCACCGCACCGGTCATCGGAAGCGACTGCGCGAGTGTCAACGGGACGTCACCCGTGCCGGGCGGCAAATCCACCACCAGATAGTCCAAATCTCCCCAACTCACCTGCTCCAGGAATTGTTTGATCACGCCATGAACCATAGGCCCTCGCCAGATCAACGGCTTGTCCAATTCCACCATGAACCCGATGCTCATCAACTTGATCCCGGCGGCGTCCACGGGTATCAGGAGCTTGTCCTCCACGTCGGGCTTGGCGTTTTGCACACCGAGCATCGTCGGGATCGACGGCCCGTACACGTCCGCATCCATCAACCCCACCGACGCCCCCGCCCGATCCAACGCAACAGCCAGCAACGCGGCGACCGTGCTCTTGCCGACACCCCCTTTGCCCGCGCCGACGGCGAACACGTTCTTCACCCCGGGCAACAATCCTTGTCCGCGAGAGTGGCCTCGAACCTCCGAGCTGAATGTTACGGACACGTCCGACACCCCCGACATCTCTTTCACCGCCGCGGTCACGTCTCGAGTGATCTCATCCTTCAAGGGACAGGCCGGCGTGGTCAAACATACGTGGACTGACACCCGACCGCCGTCCACATCGACGTCCTTGACCATGTCTAGTTCGACCAAGCTGCGATGAAGTTCTGGATCTTTCACGCTGCGGAGTTGGGTCATCACCTCGTCAACAGTCGGCATCGTCGTCGTTCCCTTCTCAGAATCCAAAGGCTGTTCAAGACCGTCACCCGCTGACGGTGGTTCCCTCCGGCTGGGAGAATCTAGGCCCAAACCGGCCGGACTTCCACCCGGCAAGAGATTTCATCCCTCGCGGCCCGTCGGAGACCTGAATCTGTCGCGGCAGCAAGGTCAACCACTCTTTACCGCCCAATAATAAACCAGGAGGCGACAAATTGCGTTGTGGGCGATCGCTGGCGATGCAAGAACCGACGTATTAATAGGACTTTGTGCTTGAATTGCCACCAAACGGGTCATATATATTAATAGCACCAATTCGGTGACGTTTAGGTGCCGCGTGGAACGATCGCTAATCCGCCCGTTGGCGAAAGCTTCGTTTCAAGCGTGAGTTACGGCGGATTGGCCCGGGCGCGATCGGGTCGCATCGCCATGGGTCGTCGGCGCACGAGCCACAGGTATTCAGCCATGATGGACAACATTACTGCTCTTTGCGGAGGTCGTGCTCACCAGCAGATGTGGTACGCCCCGAACCGGCGTATCACAACGCCCAAGGCCACCCGGATGGCGATCTCGATTGCCGACGACATCAAGAAGCAACGTCCGCTCGGTGAGGATATCGACGAGACGGCGCTGTTTGCGGCGATGCACACCTGCGTTTATCGGGTGAGTCGATGCAACACCGCCACCGGCAGTGAATGTTGCGAATGGGTTCGTCGCTGGCGGGTCATTCGCGAATACCTCGTACAGGAGAACATGGGGCTGGTCTATTCCATGATGGCCCGACTTCGTCTGCACGCGGCGGATCATGACGACATTCGCAGTGACGGGATGGTTGCGCTGGCACGAGCCGTTGAGCGTTTTAACCCATGGAGGGGGTTTCGCTTTAGCACCTATGCGTGCAATTTGATCGTCCGCGACCTCATCAACAGCGCCAAGCGCGCCACCCGCTATCGCCGCATGTTTCCCTACAATCACGACGTTGCGTTCGAGCGACCGCAACCTCATCAGGATCGCCACGAAACGCTCTACGTCGAACGCCTTCAGATTGCCCTTGACCGAAACCTGGCTGGCTTGACCGATCTGGAATCACGAATTCTCAAACAGAGGTTTCCCACCGATCTACCCAAGCCGCGCACGCTCCAGCAGATCGGCGACACGCTCGGCGTGAGCAAGGAGCGTGTTCGACAGATTCAAATCAAGGCGCTCAGCAAGCTTCGCGACGCCCTCGACGCCGACCCCGTTCTCCAGTAGCGATTCAGGCCCGTCGATCGTATAGTGTCACACCGTGACACTGACGATTCCCGTTTTGTGACCACGCTTACACCCGGTCGAGTGATCTGAGAAGATCGGCCCAGCTTCGGCGTTCACGGGCGGGGCGAAACAGCGGGCGCTTTAGCGCACAGCGTCGTCGCAGGTCTCTCTCGAACGCTCGGTCCGTTTCCAACCGGCCCATCAGCTTGGTCAACGCTAGCGTGTCGCCCGTTGGAAAATACCCCGGGTAATCCTCTCCCAACATGCCGACGCTGCCGTCGATGTGTGTGCTCAAAACCGGAACCGACATGGCGATGGCTTCGGATACCGCATTCGCTCCGCCCTCCATCTTGGACGTGAGCACCAGCGCGCGGCAGCCCGACAACACCCGCAGTGCGCGGCTGCGAGGCACGTCGCCTTTCCAGCAGTACCGTTTGTTGCGTCGTGACTCTGCTTCAACCCGCGCCCGCATCGAGTCGCTGAGCGCGGCGCCCATGTGAACGATCCGGATGCGCGATGACGGAGGCAATCGCCGTGCAGCCATCGCCGCCCGCAGCGGGTCTTTCACCGGTCGAAGATGCGCTAGCAAGCAGATGTCGAACGATCGTCTCGCAGTTCGATTCGTCGCACGCCGGCGGTGCGGCGGCGGCGTCACCGATTGAAAAATGACATGGGTCTTGTGGTGGACCGACTTCGGCAGGCGGGCGACGGCTGCAGGCTGCAACACCACCAGTGCAGTTGCCATCTCCAGTGAACGTCTCGCTGCCTGGTTCGTTGGAAGGTCGTGGTACACGTCCGTGCCCGTCAAGGTGACGACCAGCGGCGACTGTGGATGGAGCGTCCGAAAGCGTTTGATCGATTGATGACTTCGCCGGGCATGCAATGCGACCAACACATCGCAGTCGCGATCGTCAAGACGTTCCACGACGACGACACGATGGCCGAGCTGACGAAAGATGGCCGCCCATCGCTCCGCCGTGATGCGATTGCCTTTGCGAGAACCCCGGGCGGCGGGCGTGACCACGCAAATCTTCATCGCACTTCCGCTCCCGCGCTCACGGATCGGTCACCGAGTTTGCCTGCGTCACGCCGCGCGTCGCCCACGCACGAATAGCCCGCGCGGCCACGTCAGGGCACGTCGTGATAGCTAAACGATCGTTTGGCGCGGTCCCATTGCTGCCCGTCGACTTCGACGTAGGGATAGATGAAGAAGTTCACCGGCGGGCCTGCTTGCCGAGGTGTCAACGTTAGATCCCGGCCGACGGTGTATACGATGCGGTTTTCATCCAGCCGTCCGAAAAAGTACTGCGTTCTTGCCGGGTCCTTGTCCGCCTCGGAAATGTCAACCGGTATCCATCCTCGCTGCAGAACCCAAAACTCGGCCCAACAATGGTATCCACCCACCGCGCCATCCCCTCGTTCCGCCGGAATGCCAAAACCAATCCAAAATCGGGCTGGTATATTGGCCGATCGACTCAGCGCAATGAAGAAGCTATGGAAGTCCGTGCAGTTGCCACGTCGCACGTCGCACGCATAGTTGGCGTCCCCCCGGCCCCAACCTCGCCCGGTTTTATCGTATGACATCCATCCGAGGACATAGTCGTACAGCGCCTTCGCCATTGTCATCGGGTCGCGTTGGTCTCGCGTCTGATCCGCGGCCATCTTGGCGAAGCGCTTGTTGATGGGCACAAGCCGGTTCGGTTTTTCGAACAAATCGAGCTGATGTTCGCCTGGCGGGTTCGGCTTGCGACGTATGTCGGCATCGCGTCGCTCGCGGCGAACCACCTCGACGCGCTGCGTGATGCGAATCGGCTTATGGTTTTCGACGTTGAACCGCGCATGCCAAATCTGATTACCGTAGACGGGCTCCCGGCCAATCTTCCCTTCCACAGGTGAACGAATGTCCATTGATTTCACGTCTTGCGATGGCGTGTCCGGCGGAATCGGAAGCCAGATGTCAACAGTCTTCGCACTCGCAGGAAGATCCTTAATCACCGTCTCGTAGTGAAAGACAAAATGACGTGTCCGGTTGCCCGCCGATGGAACGACCGTCAACGAGCTCGCCACCACCGACAACAAACACCACCAACCCGCACCCAACATGAAACCGTTCCTTCCTCAGTCCGAATGAAGCAGACCCTGCGCCCGAATCGCCCCGAAGTGTAACGCGACCACGCCCCGACTGCACGGCCTCGCGTCGCCGCACCGTTCTCGCCTTCTGCGGTTTTGTGATGTGCACCGCCGACGGATTCGGTGTCGCGTCTCGGAGACCGTCGGATGTCTGGTGGGCGTCTGATTGGCGCGAACGCGGTCGAATGGGATCCCCGGCGTTTTGTGAAGCCACACTGTCCCGAAAGGCATTGGATTGCGATGTAGGCGGAATTATTGTTCTTTCCGTATGAATCGTCGTCTCGCGTCACCGCCGGGGTTCTTTTTGTCTTGCATTTCGGATTCGAGCTAGGTAAATATGGACACTTAATAGGACGTTTTTTGTTCGCACAAGCGTTTCGTAGTTCGTTTCTTGCGGTAGCCGCGCGGCATGGGCGCGCATCCGGCTTGGTCCGACGTCGGTTCGTTGCGGTGTAGTCGCGCTGAGGCAATTGCGGGCGTTCATCCGCGGCATGGACTTTCGGCTCTTCGACGGTCGGTCCACCGGTTGTTCGTTTTTGTTCTCGGGCCGGCTTGGCTGGCGGGGCTTTGGCATGTCGTATTGTCGGACTGGATGGGATAAGGGAAAGGAGAACTGCTAGCGAGCAGCGGCATGGGTGCGTGCCTTCTCTTGGGAGGGTTGCGGGCTTTCGTGCGGCGCTGCCCACCTCTCACGGTGATCGTCTCGGTATTCGGTGCGATTCTTGGAACGAGTGGATCTGCTCGGAGGGGTGTCTACGCGTGTGCCCAGCAGGCGCGGCGTTGACGCCGGTTGCAATGGCGTCGGCATCTTGGTACTCTGGGTGTTGGTACGGAGGGTTGTTGTTTGGGAACGCATGTCGTCGCCATGAGCTTAAGCCGCATCGTTGCGGATTTGGGACAAGGTGATCGAGGGAATCTTTGGGTCAGGGCTTAAGGAGGAAACAATGAGGCAAGGTAAATCGTTTGTAGCGACAGCCGGACTTCTGGCTGTAGCGCTACTGTCTGGTCCCGCTTTCGCAGGTAACAATGCGAAAGGCAACGGTTCCGCCGGGGGGAGCGACAGGCTTCCCGGGACCATTGTTACGAATGGCGCATCGACCGGCGAGCTCCTTCCGAGCGTCAAAGTTCCGCCGATGTCGTTCATTAACCCTCCGAGTGTACAGGCCGGCAACGTGTTGCTCTGGGACAACGGGTTCGCAGCTACGCCGGGAAACACCGCTTTTGCGAACCAGTGTCAAACTCTGACGTGCGGAGAGGACACCGCTGCCGTTCCCCCGGATCTGAACCCCATCGCGCTGTTGGCTGACGACATTCAGCCGGCCGCCGGTTCGGTGTTGCGTGCGGTTAGAGGGCGGATCACGTTCTTCAATCCCGCGCTGGCTGTCGCGCCCGAAGGGTTCCGCATCCGAATCTGGCAGGACGGTGGCGACTCTTTCCCGGCGGCGATTCCGATCCTTCCGGCTACCCCGCTCGGTTCCGTCGCGGTCGACGCGAATGGCAATCCTGGTGATTTCATCGTTCTGAGCACCGACCCGGGCTACGTGCTGACCCCCGAAGGTCCGCTCACCCGGAAGTATGATCTCGAGCTCAACGCCGGCGACCAATTTGAGTTTACCGGTGCTAAGGTTTGGATCTCGATCACGCCGGTTTCGGCGCGTGTTGTCGGCAACACTGTCCTGCCGCAGACCGCGTCGTTCCTGACCGAGTTCCCGTTGTTCGACAAGATGATCCAACTCTTCCCGCCGAACGATAACAATTTCGATCCGCTCAATCCTTGGGAGAGGACCCACCCTGGCAATCAGGTAACTCAGCGTCCCAACGACGTTCAGTTCCAGCTTTTCGGCGATCGGCCTGATGGTGGCTCCAATGTGATCACCATTTCCGGCGGGACTGCTTCGGCTGGTTGCAGCGTCCGCTTGCAAGTGTCTCAGGATCCTGCTCAGGACTGCGCCGCCGGCGCTTGCCCTGTTTCGGGCTTGGGTGCCGCATGTCAGGCGGCGGTCGTGACCACCGGTGGTGAGACGCCATCGGCGCTCGCCTCAGCGCTGGCTGCCGACTTCGCCGCAAACGCGGTGTGTTCTCCGACCGTTGTCACCATGACGGCTGTCGGTCCTCGCGTTATTGTGACGACAAACGATGGTACGCCTCCGAACGTCTGCATTGCGGGTGATTCGGTGGGACAATTGGGCGGCCCGTTGGGCTGTTCCCAGATCGCTTGTGGCTTGACGTTCAAGATCGGTCTGGACCCGGGGGATTCTCTCCCGACTATTCTGCGTGGTGCGGACAATCTCACCACCGTCAAGACCTGTCCCAACACCAACGATGGTTCGGGCACGTGGCAGGAGTTCAATCTTCCGTCCACGCTGTTTGACCTTCCCGGGACGAGCCTCCCCGCTGCGATGGCCATCCCAGCCAACCTCCGGATTGCGTTCTCGGGGGTCGGTGTTGGTCTGAGCAATTCCGATGAAGACACGATTGTTGACCGTAATGACGATGTTGAGTTCGGCCGATGCTCTGGCGACTTCACCAATGCCGGCAGCGGTGGTGGAACGACGCGGAACTCGGATGGTCTGTTGACCGCCGACGACACAACGTCGTTCTCCGATTGCCTGGCGGCTGGTGTTGGCACGGGTGACTGTGCGTTCTTTGACTTCGACAACAGCGGAGCCATTGACGCAGCGGACGCCGACGTGTTCAACTGTCTGATTGCGGCTGATGGCAACGAAGATTGCTGCCCGCCGTCGCTGACGCTGCCCCAGACGGCTACTTTCCCGATCGAGACGAGCTTGCGACGTCTGCACCTTCGTAGTTGCAGCCCGCTGTCCGTGCCTCGCGCCGGTCAGGCTGGTTGGCCTGAGTACTGGTGGGTAGATGAATACCTTTCCGGCGTTCCACCGACAGCAGGTGCCGGTGATCTCGGCCTCACCTGTGCGGCCAGCGACACTGAGAGCAACGACACGCTCGCGCTCGCCAACGACCTGGGCTTCATCGGACGTGGATCTCCGGTTCGGGTGTCGGGCACGCTCGCTTCGACCGCTTGTGATGCCGGCACGCAGATCAACGCCGGTCAGAACGACGGCGACGTGTATACCTTCAACGTTGCGTTCGAGGACCTCGTGAGCATTTCGGCTCGCGGTCACGGCAGCGGCCTCGCGTTCACCGATGGCTGCACGCAGATCGGCACCACGTTGGCAGCGACCTCGCTGTGGCTGTACGACGCGTCCGGTACGACGCTGCTGGGCTTTGACGATCCAATACCTTCTTGCACGCCGTCGGTTGACTGCTCGCCGCTTCCGGCGACGGTCGACCCGATCATCTCCAAGGTGCTCGCTCCGGGACAGTACGTTGTTGTCGTGGGTTCGGTCGGCCAGGTCGGCTTCCCCAATCCTCTGGCGGCGTCTTGTGCCATCGGTGGTGGATTTGACGCGATGTTCAACGACGAGGGGCCGACGACGGGCGATTATGAGCTCAACGTCGCCGTCGTCGAGCGGTCCACGATGAGTGTGACTCAGGTCAACGCCAACGGTGGAACGTTTGACTCGAAGCTGCTCGTACAAGCGCTCACGACGTTCACCCGTCAGGGCAATCCGTTCCAGACGGTGATGCTCGACACGGGCGAGTTGGGTGAGCAGGCTGTCGCGCTTGAGGCCAAGAACGCGCCTTGGGCGAACAACCTGAACATCGCCGGGGTAGTTCCCGGTTCGACTGACTTCATTCCGGGTATCTCCGCCGATGCGGGCAACGTTCAGACGGAAGTGACGATTCAGCATGTGGACGACATTGCTGCTCCGGCCTCTTCCACCGTTGTGCATCTGGTCGGCGTGCCGCACAATCGCAAGTGTCCGATTATCGAAGAGGGCTGTGCGTACATTCAGACCCCCAACGATCAGGATCTTGACGCACTTCAGTCCGCGTTCGTCAGTTCGGCCACCCCGTTGGCTGGAAACATGATCGCCGACGACTTCACGTTGTTGGCCGACACGACCATCGACAGCGTCACATTCTGGACGACTGGCGCTGGCGACGTCGACCTGGACGACAGCGTCTTCCGGATTCGGATCATGCCGGAGATTTCCGTTGCGGGTGGTTGTCCCGGTCCGGACGAAGCTGGCGCGACGGTGTACGACGCGTTGACTCCGGACGTGATTCGGCCGACGACTCTGAATGACGCAGATCGCGTCTCGATCAATCTGCCCACGCCGTTTGTTGCTCTGAATGGCGTGACCTATTGGATTGAGATCGCCGAAGATCTCGTCGCCGGAACTGCCACATCCGTCGACATGCAGTTGTCGGACGACGGTGATAATTCGGCCTATCGGGACTTGGGTCCGCACGATACTGTGGCCAGCCCCGGCGGCGACGGCTGTCTGACGTTCACGCTCGAGCCGGACGGCTACGACTGCACGCCTTACGTTGACGATCCGTCGACCACGAGCTGCGACGAAGCTGCCGACGGCAACGACAACGGCAACGGCGATTTGGTCGATTACAATCTGGCCTTCTGCGTGAGCACTGGTGCCGTGTCCATGTTGACCAAGGATCTTCCCTGGGACGTGGCGTGCGGAAACTGGTACACCCGTGCGGGCGGCATCATCCACAATCAGCCGTCCATGCGTACCGCGTCACGCTTTTCTGATCGTGCAACGCAGGCTACCGAGCAGGATCTGGGTCAGCAGATTGCTGACGACGTGACGTTCTTCCAGGACGCAACGATCACGGACCTTCACTGGCGGGGCAATTACGGGACCAACACCCCGGACGGTGACAAGTTCTCGATCGAGATTTGGACTGACCTTGCTGGTGGTGGCGGGCTTCCGGGCACGCTCATCAAACAGTACGGAACTCAGGCAGCGCCGTTGACCAGCACCATTGTTGGCGGCGGTGGCCCGATCGAGCGGCAAGCCGGTGAACTCTCCGGCGCGCCAGGTCGTCAGATTTACGAGTATTGGATGGATATTTCGGCCGACCCGTTGGTCATCGCCGCCAATACCACGATCTGGATTTCGATCATCAACGACACGACGGGCTTTGCGTATCATTGGAGATGGCAGCGTTCAGACGGCGGCGATTCCAACGGAAGATCTGCCGGACGTGACATTGCCGACCCATGGACCAATACCGACATCTTCCTCGGCACGTTCACGACGGATCAATCGTTTGATCTGACCGTAGGCGGCACCGAGAAGATCATCTCGCTGATGAGCGTTGTGTCGCTTCCGCAGGTTCCGGTCGCGACCGGACTGGGTTACCACTTCGATTCGCAGCACAGTTACATCAACGGCTTCCAGACGAAGCAGCCTGGTGGCGAGTCTGATGGTAATCACTGGCGAGCAGTTCGAGCTCCGTGGAAACAGTACGCTGATGTTTCCATCGCAGGGCTTCCGGTTGTTGATGAGACGTCTGTGACCACTGCGTTCAACAACGCAGGGTTGACGCCGCCTGCGACGCTCGACGATCGTAACGCGTTGATCCAGAACGCGGCGGGCAAGAGCATCATCGGTGTTCTGGACGGTCTCGCTGCCTACGACGCGACGGTTGACGTCAATGGTGTCGATGTCGGTGGTCAGATTGACCGGCTGTGCAATGGTCAGGTCATCGTTGGTCGGAACCCGGCCAACGTACTGAACCAGCGGTTGTTCGTGAAGGGGCTTTGCTTCGCCAACGGTACGGCGACGGCAGTGGTTCATCCTGGACCGGCGCCGGAGTGCTTCTTCGACTTCGAGTGCCCGCGTACTTCGGGTGTCTGTTACCGTCCGGCGTGCGTGAACGACGCTTGTACGCAGAACTCCAACCTGTACGGCGACGTCAACGCCAGCGGAAACGTCAGCCTCTTTGACCTGTTCTGTATCCTCGACGGGTTTGGTGGCAACTTCGCGGAATGTTCGAAGGCGGATGATGACATCGAGCCGTGTGCAGGCAATAGCACGATCAACCTGTTCGACCTGTTCGCCGTTCTCGATGTGTTCGGTGGTACGGACGCGTGTTGTACGCCGCTGCCCCCGCCGGCACCGCAGAGTGCGGCTCGCGGGGGTCTCGCAGATCGTCGTCCTGGTGCCGACGTTCCGCCTGTCACGATCAAGCTCGTGCCTTCGCGTAGAACTGCACACGCCGGTGATCAGATCGACGTAGCGGTTTATGTCAGCGGTGTGACGAACCTTCGTGGTTACGAGATCGCCGTGACGAGTGACGGCGGGCGTCGTGGACAGCTTGAATTTGTGTCCGCGTCGATCGAAGACCGCAAGGACTTCGTCCTCAACGGTGTTGAGAACGTCAAGGCCATTGACGACACCACGGGCCGATTGGCCAGTGCTGCGTACAGTGGTGGCGTGACCTCGACGGGCTCTGCCTACATCGGTACCTTCACGTTCGAGGCTTCAGCGGACGCCATCGGTGCGTTCCGCGTGAGCCTGCGTCGTGGTGCTGACCAGTCGATGCTGGCGGCTCCGGACAAGACCAAGATGGCAATCGGCCGTGTTACGCCGGCGACCATCCTGATCACCACGCCGGCCAGAGGTTTGTAGTCGAGCGTATCATTCTGTAGCAACTGACGGCGGGGCAGGTGTCTTGGACATCTGCCCCGCCTTTCTTTTGCGCCCTGGCGGCAGCGGTCTACTGGAGGGGGCTGTGGGGTCTCTCGGGCCTGTTGGCGGACGCGCTGGTGACGGTGTCGGATTGAGGCGGCGGGTCGGATCACGGCGTCTGGGCGGCCGTCATGTCACATCTACGTATTCGTCATGGTCCAGCCTCGACAACGCCGGTCGGACCGCGACAATTGTTCGTGACCTAGCGTCCGTCGTCGTGTCATGGAGACTGAGCAATGCCCGAAACGATTCAGCTTCACATCGACGAACTGGATTGCCCTGACGAGGTTGCCTTGCTCAAGAGGGCTTTTGCCGGTGGGCCGGGCATTGTCGATCTGTTCTTCAACGTTGTGCGGGGCACGCTGACGGTCGCGTTTGACCCGTCGTCCACCACCGTCGAGCAGATCATCTCCACCGTACGAACCACGGGAATGAGTGCACGGGTGGAGGGGGAGCTTTCGGAGACAGAGCAGCTCGACGGTCAATCCGAGAAGACAGCGCTCAAGCTGACTGTCGCCGCCGGGTTGGCGACAGCCGTCGGGGCTGTCCTGAGCAGTTGGCTTGCGTCGACCGTCGATCAGACTCCGTGGCCTGCCATGGTGGCGTACGCGATGGCCATCGCAGCAGCCTGGTGGCGGATCGCACCGAAGGCTTGGGTTTCGGTCAAGCTGCGGCAGCCTGACATGAACCTCCTCATGACGATTGCGGTGATCGGTGCTGTCGGGCTTGGGGAGTGGTTCGAAGGTGCGACGGTCGCGTTCCTCTTCATGCTGTCGAATTGGCTGGAGAGTTGGAGCGTCGGCCGGGCACGTCGGGCGATCGAGTCGCTGATGGAGCTAGCGCCAACCACCGCTCGCATTCAGCTGGACGACGGCAGCGAGGTCGAAGTCGACGCGAGCGACGTGGCTGTGGCGGCGAGGGTGGTCGTTCGACCGGGCGAGAAGTTTCCGCTCGACGGCAGAGTGGCTGAAGGCAGCACGTCGGTGGATCAAGCGCCCATCACCGGTGAATCCACGCCGGTCAGCAAGGCCGTCGGTGACGATGTTTTCGCCGGGACGGTCAATCAGAACGGAGCCGTCGTCGTGGAGGTCACCAAGCCCGCCGGCGACACGGTGTTGGCGGGCGTGATCCGGCTGGTGGAGCAAGCGCAACAACGTCGCTCGCCTTCGGAGCGCTTCGTCGATCAGTTCGCGCGATATTACACGCCTGCGGTCATCGTCGGCGCGGTTCTCGTTTTCGTCACCCCACCATTGCTCACCCACGCTTCGTGGGCGCTGTGGTTCTACCGCTCGCTGATTCTCCTGGTCATCGCGTGTCCGTGTGCGTTGGTTATTTCCACGCCGGTCTCGATCGTCAGCGGGCTTGCCTCGGCTGCGCGTAACGGCGTGCTCATCAAGGGCGGCGAATACCTCGAAGCCGTCGGCAAGACGACGGTCATGGCCCTCGACAAGACCGGAACGTTGACGGCGGGCAGGCCCGTCGTGGAGCAGGTCATTCCGGTCGACGGAACAGATGAGGACAAGCTTCTGGAGATCGCCGCAGCCGTTGAGCAGCGAAGCGAACACTGGATCGCCCGAGCAATCGTTGCCCATGCCGACAAGAAGGGCATCTCCGCACCACCATGCGACGATTATCAAGCCGTCGCCGGCAAAGGGGCCGTCGCCACGGTCGGCGAGACCGAGTACCTCATCGGAAACCACAGATTGCTCGAAGAACGCACCGTGTGTGACGGGCAGATGCACGATCGCATGCTCGAACATGAAAATTGCCACCACATCGTCGTCGCTCTGAGCTCAGCGGACGCGCCGCTCGGTTTGTTCTTGCTGGCAGATGCTCCGCGAGAAGACGCGCCTGCCGTCGTCGCAGACCTGCGCGAGTGCGGCGTTTCAACCGTTGTCATGTTGACCGGCGACAACGAGGGTACGGCTGCCGCGGTGGCCGAAGAATGTGGGGGCGTCGAATTTCGCGCGGAACTCCTGCCGGCTGACAAGGTCAGTGCTATCGAAGAATACAAGTCGGCTGGTCAACGCGTGGTGATGGTGGGCGATGGCATCAACGACGCGCCCGCGCTCGCCGCCGCGCACGTCGGAATTGCCATGGGGGCCGGCGGTACGGACGCTTCGCTCGAAACAGCCGACATCGGCCTGATGACCGACGATCTGCGGAAGCTGCCGTGGCTGATTCGACACAGCCGCCGCACCGGTGCGATCATCAAGCAGAACATCGTGCTGTCGCTCGGTGTCAAAGCGGTGTTCGCCGTCCTCGCGGTCGTTGGGTTGGCCAACCTGTGGACCGCCATCGTGGCCGACACCGGAGTGTCACTGGTTGTCACTTTGAACGGGCTGAGATTGCTGCGCAGCTCTTGATCCACCTCGGCGTCGTTGTTCCTGTTGATTGCCGCCGCCGCAAGCGTCTCGCCGTTGTTGCCGAACGTGAACACTTCGTCCGCACCGATCCTCCCCCAATACTCGTCCCGGTGTGATTCAGAGATCATCCGCGCGTCAATAAATGGGTCGCACGTCCCGTCATTATGTGACCGCCTCGGCCGGTCCCACGCGTCTACACTCTGTCGGGCGGTGCGACCCGGCAGGCGGACCGTCGGCCTGCCATCCCAGCGTTCCGGCGACCAATCGAATCAAGCAGGTGGGTGCCGGGGTCATGTGGAAAACGTGTGTCCGCCACTTGGCATCGTCAATGCCTCCCCGGCCCCACCTCGCCATATTCCATCAATGACATCACGAGTGCCACTGCTCTTGAGCTTGCTGTTACCCACATCTATGGCTCCTCTTTGGCCAG
>CAYQFV010000057.1:0-22209 GCA_964416845.1 uncultured Phycisphaeraceae bacterium
ACCTGATCGTATTTCTGACCGATGGCGTGCCGACGGTGGGCGAGACCGATCCGGAGCGAATCCTGAAGGCGATCCGGCACGCAAACACGGCCCGAGTGCGGCTGTTCGTATTCGGCGTCGGCGTTGACGTGAACACTAAACTGCTCGATCGGCTGGCTGAGGAACAACGCGGAACGAGCCAGTATGTGTCCCCGGGCGAAAACCTGGAAGTCAAACTCTCGAGCTTCTTCCGCAAGGTATCCGATCCGGTGATGAGCGATCTCGCGCTTTCGTGGCAAGGAATTTCGGTTCGAGACGTGTTCCCCCAACAGTTGCCGGATCTGTTCGCCGGGGGCGAGATCGTCGTTGTGGGGAGATACTCGGGTTCCGGTCCGTGCGCCATCGAACTGACCGGCCGACGTGCCAATCGGACCCAGCGCTACACCTATGAACGAACGGCTGCGAGCGGTGAGACGAAGCACGATTTCCTGCCGCGTCTGTGGGCGACTCGCAAGATCGGATACCTGCTGGACGAGATACGTCTGCATGGTGAAAACGCGGAGTTGAAGAACTCGGTGATTCAGTTGGCCAAACGGTTTGGCATCGTTACGCCGTATACCGCCTACCTCGTGACCGAGAACGACAAGCTGGCACGACGGAGCGGGCGACGAGAGCAACGACCAAGCCCGATGACCCGCGCGATCGATCAGTTAGCGGCGTCCAACATGGCCGCTCGTCCGGTCGACGGTGGCCGATCACTCCCGAAGTTGGAATCTGCGAAGTCGCCCATGCGGCGGGCGAGACGTGGTTTTCAGGCTGACACGGGCGCGGGAGCGGTCGACGCGTCGATGGAGGTCAACGAAATGAAGTTCGCAGGATCGCCAGCAGCCACGGGGCTGGCAGCAAAGAGAAAGGACGCCAGAGCGCAAAAGATCGAAGCCCGCCTGAACATGAAGCGAATCGGCGGACGGACGTTTTACCTGCTCGAAGGCCGCTGGGTGGAATCGGGGTTCGACGACAAGGCGCCTGTTCACAAAATCGAGTTGTTCTCGAAGGCCTACTTCGACCTCCTCGCAAAGCACCCGAAGCTGGCCAAGGTCTTGGCGCTCGGACAACGCGTCGTGTTTGGCCTGGACGGTAAGTGGTATGAGACGCACGCCGAGCAAGAGTAGCAGTACTCGCGTCAAGACGGCGTAAAGATTCCCACGGACGGCTGAGATCTGCCCTTCTCTCAGCCGTCCGTCGCTTTGTTGGCGTGACGAGGTCGAACGACCTTGGGTTTCGGCGCACAATTCAGGTCGCACCTCTGCGACCCGGCCTACGCATAGCACAGGTTGACATTTCTGCTGGCAGTTCAGCTCAGGCTGGCCGATGGAGGAAACATGGAGTTCATCAAGATCAGAAGCCTTATTGAATGGACTGCGATCTTCACCATCGTCGGCGCATTGAGCGGGTGCGGGTCCGTCGTCAGTGATGTTGGTGGGACGACCTGTGGCGATGGTGTTTGCGACCAAGGCGAGACGCAGGCGAGTTGTCCCGGGGACTGCGACGATGGCAACGGGAACGAATCGACTCAACAGGAAAAACCCGCTTCGCTCCCCGCATTTGCAGATGTCCGACCCTATTCTGTAGACAGTCCGCTCAACCAGAAGATTCCCCTAAATGCGGAGATCGATCCCAATTCCGCCGACTATGTCAACCTCATCGTGCAATCTGGCGCCACTGACGGATTTGTGATTGAGCTCAGCCAGTTCTCTGCACCGGTCTATTTCGCAGATTCGAGTACGCCAAAGACGGACGTCTACCTTGCCTGTGGTCAAGACTACGCTGGTGTGGACTATTTCAAAGGCGTGCCGATCCCGAGTTTTGCCGAGCCGGCCAACGATGTCGACGGAGCAGACAACCCTATTCCGTTTGGCCTGTGCGGCGACGCCGCGGATCAGGACAACCAGATGATCATTCTGGATCTCGAAACGCGATGTGAATACGATTTCTTCCAAGCACGCATGGAAGACGGAAGGTGGGTCGCAAGCTGGGTGAACAGTATCAGCCTGGACAGCAACGGGATCTACGAGAAGGGATTTTCATCGCGAGGTTCGGGGTTCGCCACGCTGGCCGGTCTGATTTGGCCTGACGAGCTTCGAAGGGGAGAGATCGCCCACGCCCTGGGCTTCTCTTACCCGGGAGTCGCCGCGGGTGGACCGGTTCCTCCCGCTACCGAAAGCGATGGGATTTCAACAGGCCAATGGGCGTTGCCCGAGGGGGCCCGACTGCGACTTGATCCAAACCTGGACCTCGCCGCGATGAATCTCACACCGTTTGCGAAGACGATCGCGAAAGCCCTCCAGGACTATGGCATGATCCTTTTTGATGACGGTTCTTCGGGTGTGTCGGTCGAGGCGTTCGACCCCAAGAGCACAACGGGGAACCCATATGAAGGGCTCCTCCCGGATGTCGAGTTCCCGGAACTGAACGACATTCCGCTCGACCGGCTGCAGCTACTCAAGCTGCCACCGCAAATCGCCAACGCCAACGAGACGAACGCATTGGTCCCCAGCGGTTGCGGATCAATCGAGTAGCGCTCAACTATCGCATACTCAATCCGCCTCGAAACACGCCGTTGTGCAGCGACAGGGACCTTCCGACGCGTAATCGAGCTTGGCCGGGCGTGACCACGCGCGCAGTCGCGGCCTTCATAACCGCGGGACATCCACTTCATCTCCGCGATTCTTAGCGGTGCAAGGCCCGCTTGCCTGGGGTGGGCGTGCGTAATTCTTCGAAGCGCAACGCGAGATTTGGGCCGAATAAACTTGACAGACGTTTTCTCTATGATATAATAACAATATCATTAAGATAAGGAGACAAGACGATGCTGAACACCAAGGAACACGTCGTGCGGACCTGGAGCGGGTGGCCTGTGGTAGGTGTGATGTTTGTGTGGGCGATCGGCTGCTACGCCATCATTCAAGCGAGCGTGACACGCGAAACGGTCGAATCGGTTTGGGGGTTGGTCGCTGGAGTGCTGCTCAGCCTGCTGTGGTGCGCGATACCGGTTGGATTCTTCACGCTGCAACCCAACATCGCTGCTGTGTTGTTGCTCTTTGGGGCATACAAGGGAACGTGTAAGGATTCCGGATTTCGGTGGGCGAATCCGCTGCTAACGAAGAAGAAGGTGTCGTTGCGGGCGCGAAATCTGAACGGCGAGAAGCTCAAAGTCAACGATAAGCTGGGCAACCCGGTCGACATCGCGGCTGTCGTCGTTTGGCGCGTTTGCGACACTGCGCAGGCGGTTTTCGATGTCGACAACTACGAGGACTATGTCACCATCCAGAGCGAGTCGGCCGTCAGGCATCTTGCGAGCAAGTACGCCTATGACACGAGCGAGCACGAAGAGCTTTCACTGCGCGCCAACATTGACGAAGTCTCGGAAGGTCTTCAGCAAGAGCTTGGCGAGCGGTTTGCCAAGGCGGGCGTCATGGTGGACGAAGCGCGGCTGAGTCACCTCGCGTACGCCGCCGAGATTGCCGGAGCGATGCTTCGCCGGCAGCAGGCTGAAGCCATCGTCGCAGCGCGAGCGCGCATCGTCGACGGTGCGGTCGGGATGGTGGAGATGGCGCTTGCCAAGCTCGACGAGCACAAGACGGTTCAGCTCGACGAAGAACGAAAAGCCAGCATGGTCAGCAACCTGCTCGTCGTTCTGTGCGGCGAGCGCGAGGCGAGCCCGGTCATCAACACTGGAACGCTCTACAACTAGGTCGCCGAGGTCATGGCTGACAAACGGGCATTTCTGCTGCGGATTCCCCCCGATCTTTGGGAGGAGATCAACCGATGGGCCAAGGACGAACTGCGCAGCGTTAACAGCCAAATCGAGTACGTCTTGCGTGAAAGTGTGCGTCGTCGTCGTCGGGAGAAACAAGTCGACGACGACGCGTCGTCGAAAAAGGAATGACCCGACGCTGCGCTCTGCGACGCGCGGAGCTTCGCACGGGTCGAGGTGACGAGTGAATCCCGTTAACCGTCTTCACCTGTCTCGGTTCGCTCCGCTTGACAGGCCGGCCGCAAACTTTAGAATCCCGCCGAAAGATCGTCTTTCAGAGCATTGAACCAAAACGCCTTGATTGGGAGAACGCCATGCGATCCATCACCACCGCTGCACTCGCGCTGTCCACGTTGTTCGTCACGGGTTGCCAACCAACCATCTCCGGAACCTGGAACGCTGCGCCCAATCAAACCGCCGGCAAAATGACGTTTGGCGCGATGACGCTGGCGAGCGACGGCACGTTCACCGCTGAGGCCAAGTACGACGACAAGAGCGAAGTCATGAGCGGCTACTACACCTTCACGGGTGACAAGCTGACATTCGAAGCCGGTGGACAGAAAAGAGTCTACGACGCCAAGCTCACCGGCAACTGCCTTTCCGTGACCCACAAAGGCAAGACGGTTAAAATGTGCAAGCTCGGCGCGAAGTGCAAAGCATCTTGCAAATCGTGCAAGAAGAAGTAGCAACCATTAGCTTCAGTCTCTGAATCGAACCCGCGATGCGCGTATGCGGGCCGACGGGCTATGAGCGCATTCCCTGCGCTCATTTGGCCGTATCGAGGCACGCATGGTCTGGCAGCGGCGGCGAATTGGTCTCAACAACCACGGCGTTTCAGCCGATCACCTTGATACGCTCGATCCGCGTCAGAGGACGCCGACCCCGAGTGTCGCCTGGTTCAAACGATCAACATCATGCAACCGAACAACATCAACGTGTTGATTGTCGACGACTCAATCTTCATGCGAGCCATGTTGAAGTCGGCGTTCGCCGATGAGCCGGGCATCGACATTGTCGGGTCAGCCCAGAACGGCAATGAAGGGCTCGCCAAGATCAAAGAGCTTCGACCGGACGTCGTCACTCTCGACATCGAAATGCCTGGTCTATCCGGGCTGGAAGTGCTCGAACGCGTGATGAAAGACAGTCCGTTGCCCATCGTGATGGTGTCCACGAAGACTCAGAAGGGCGCCCGGGCGACGTTTGACGCGCTCGAGCTCGGCGCGGTCGATTACGTCGCCAAGCCGCTCGGCGAAAAATCGGCCACACTCGGTTCCTTTCGCAAGAACGTCATTCGGGCCGTCAGGACCGCCGCACAGAGCAATCGAAAACGGCTGCGCCCTCAACAGCAAAACACTCAACCCCGAATCGCCCCTGAGAGCGACCTGCCTCTCGATGCCATCGTGGCCATCGGCATCAGCGCTGGCGGGCCTGCCACGCTGCACAAGATGATGCCCGCCTTCCCCGGGTCTTACCCGCCCATTGTCATCACGCAGCACATGCCCGCGGACTTCACTCATCCGTTCGCCGAGAGATTGAACGCCGCCGCGAATCTAAACATTGTCGAAGCAACACACGGCATGAAGATTCGGCCGGGGATGGCGCTGATTGCACCGGGCAGCCACCACCTGCGCGTGGTGAGGAAGGTGACCGGGCTGGTCGCTCAACTCGACGCGGGCCCGAAGGTGTCAGGATTCCGCCCGTCGGTAGATGTTCTCTTTGAATCGGTCGCAACGGCTGCGGGAGCGCTCGCCGTCGGCGTGGTCATGACGGGAATGGGTAATGACGGCTCAGTGGGCGTGGGGATACTCAAGAAACACGGTGGATTCACGATCTCTCAGGACAAGGCGACGAGTATCGTCTACGGGATGCCCAAAGCCGCGGCCGACACCGGGCACATCGACCATGTCGCACCGCTTGAAGAAATCCCAACGGCGATCACCGACGCGTTGAGCCAAATCAAGGTCAGCCAGCCGTCACACGCTTGATGGCCTCTTCGACGCGGTCCTTGTCAAACGGCTTGACGACGTAGTCCGTCGCACCCTGCTTGAGCGCGTCCATGAGAGACTGGCGCTGATCGAGGGCCGAAATCACCACGACCTTTGCTTTGGGATCCTTCGCGCGTATTTCCTTCAGCGCGTCCAAGCCTCCCATGTTCGGCATGACTAAGTCAAGTGTCACCATGTCGGGGTGAAGTTCCTCGTATTTTTGACAAGCCTCGACACCGTCGGCAGCTTCGCCGACGATCTCGTGCCCCATCCCGGTGAGGATGCCCTTGATCATGTGTCGCATGAACATGGCATCGTCTACGACTAGCACTCGTGACGGCACGGCGTTCTCCCTTGCTGAACCACTTCCACTGCTAAATGACCGCCGGTTCTTCGCCGATCACCTGAACCTGCACCGCTCCTGTGGACGGGTCAAGCATCATCCGGCGCCCTTTTTGTCCACCAACATCCTCGGCGACGACTCGAATCGCGTGGTGGGACAGTCGTTCTTTGACCGCCCGGATGTTTCGCTCTCCAAGGCCGTTATCCGTCGTCGGACCAAACATCGACGCACCACCGGTAATTTTGGCCGCCACGCGCTTCTTGAGACAACCGTGGTCCAGCGCCTCCTGAACCAACCAATCCACCGCCGTATCGGCAAACTTTCCCGGATCTCCTTTGCACCCTTCCGAGCTGGGCAACATCACGTGGGCCATTCCTCCCACTTTCGCAACCCGGTCGTAGATGGCTACTCCGATGCACGACCCAAGTGTTGTGCGGATCGTGTCGGGGTGCGACACCACTCTGACACCTGCTATTCCAATCGAATGCGTTTCTGACATCGGTTTCCTCAACTGCATGAAGCCTCGATGAGGCGAAGCGACGACGGAGTCGGCAAGACGTACAACGCCCATTCAAGCCACCGACCGCCGATGTTAAACTCCGTCTTAGCCATGAAGACCTCGTCCCCTGCCATCGCCTGCTCGACGAGGACCGCCTCGAACACCGCTTCGGGCATGTCCACACGTAACCGGGGTGCTCCCGGTTGCGTGGAGAGGTCCAAATACTTGGCCCAACTGTTTACGAACGCACTTCCGACAATGTTTCCGGTCTCTTGCAAGCAGGAGGCGGCGATGTCATTCAACTCTGTTGTCGTGCCCGGCTCGGCACTCATCAGGATGTCCACCAGCTCATAGGCTGTTTCCATGCTTAAGACCATCAGCATGTGCCCGTGCATCTGGTCGCCGAGCGCCATGTGCAGCGCGACGACCGGAGTATCGCCGTCCGACTTCGGGCATGCCTGATGCAGCGGAACACGCGTGAACCCGTCGGTGTTCAGGCGAACACCAGTACGCAACCACTTGGACATCGCTCGTGATGCATCGAAGGCGCCGTTGACGGCGATGGTGGTCAGACCGTTGCGTTGAACGCGATCCGATTCGCAATGCTCGCGCATCGTCACCAACGCCTCTGCAGACGGTAACAGCATGAGGCACCATTCCAGGTGGCGATTGTCGAATTCGAACTCCGTCTTGGTAACCAGCGCATCGTCGCTGAACGCCGCCTGCGCCACCAACACCGGCTCGATCGCAGCGGCGGCAAGATCGTGCGTGAAACACGGGCTCATGGGCGTGAGGTCCAGATTAAGCCAACTCGCCAAACTGTTGGCAAAAGCGCTCGCCACGATGTTGCCCGTTTCCGCAAGACAGGATTGCTCGAGCTCGGTGAATTGCGTCGACGTTCCGTCCGGTGCGCCGATCAGAACGTCAACCAATGACAACGCAACCTTCTCCGGAATCACCAGCAGTATGTCGCCGTTGATGTCCCCAGTGAGAGGCAGATGGATGGCTGCGACCGCGGCATCGGCATCCGAGATCGTTTCGACCAACCCGGTGATGGGCACATGCTCGAAGCCGTTGCACGTGAGACGGACTCCGTGCTTGAACCACTTCGACAGCGCTCGCGAAGCATTGTACGCGCTGTTGACAGCCACAGTCCGAAGCGACTCAGCCATCTCGACGTTGGGGTTTACCACATCTGTCTGCATGGTCGCTATCCTGTGGACATTGCGAGGACTTCGGATTGTTCCGGGTTACTTTGTTCAGACGCAAAGGTCTCCGCCATAGATGCGACGGCTGCAGCCCGATCGGCGAACATGGCGATCAGGGTGGCTACGTCGAGGATCAACGACACGCCGCCGTCACCCCGGATGGATGCGCCGACCACGCCGTCGATGTTCTTGTAGTTGGCTGCGAGGCTCTTGATGACGACATCTTCCTGCCCAATCATCTCGTCGACGACCAGCCCGACGCGGTCTTCCTGCACGTTGAGAATAATCAGCGTCAACTCGTCATCGTTGCGCGACGTTGTTCGTAGGTCAGGATCGGATGTTGCGAAAACGTTCTCGAAAAATGCAATCGGGATCACGTGGTCTCGAACGCGCACGACGCGTTGCTTTTGGATCGACGTGATGCTTCGGCGCTGCACGGTGATGATCTCAGCGACCGATTCGAGAGGTACGGCGTAGACACCCTTCCCGATCCGGGCCACGAGCGCTGTCATGATGGCGAGCGTCAGCGGCAGTTTGATCGTGACGACGGTCCCTTTCCCGCGTACGCTGTCGATCTCGACCACGCCGTTGAGACCATCGATCTTATTGATCACGATGTCCATGCCCATACCACGGCCGCTGAGGTCCGTTACCTGCTCCGCGGTTGAAAATCCGGGCCGGAAAACATATTGCACGATCTCCTTGTCGCTCATCGCTTCCACCTGGGCAGCGGTAGCGAGTTCGCGCTCCAGAATGCGTTTCTTCACCGCGTCGGTATCCACGCCCGCTCCGTCGTCGCGGATTTCCAGGCAGATGTGCCGCCCACGATGATACGCATCGAGAACCACTTTGGCGGTTCTCGGCTTGCCGAGACGTTCGCGCACCTCGGGGAGCTCGACGCCATGATCGATGCTGTTCCGCACCATGTGGGTGAGCGGGTCTCCCAACTCATCGATCATGCGTTTGTCCAGCTCGGTCGCCTCGCCACGAAGAACGAGTTCGACCTCCTTTTGGGTGGACTTGCTGAGGTCACGTACGACTCGTCGGAATCGCTGAAAAAGCGGCCCGATGGAGACCATACGCGTGGCCATGATCCCTCGCTGCATGCCTTCTGAGACACGGCTTAGCCCGTGGATCGCCTCGGAGAAGTCGTTCATCGACGAACGCGCACCGTGGATGCGGTTTATCATGGTGCGAATGATTCCAAACTCATGTGTCAATTGGAGCACGTTGTCGGTCAGCTCGCACAGATCGCGAGCGTCTGGAGCACTGCCGTTGAGCTTGCCAAGCGTGCCCGAAAGGGCCTCGATCCGGTCTGAAAGATCGTCGACGACGTACTTCGTGTTTCGCCCTGCGAACAGCGGCGCGAATTGGGAATGAATCTGGGCCAACCGCGCCTTGTTGATGACCAACTCCCCCCCAAGGTTCATCAACTCGTCCAACCGATCGAGATCGACGCGAATGGTTTCGGCCGCCCGATTCGTGGTCTTCTTGGTATTCGCCGCAGGAGCCGCTTTCGCCGGTTTTTCCACCTCCGACGTCCGCCCGACGGTCCGATTCTCCGACGCATCTTCGCTGCCACCAGTCGCTACGGATTTCGCACGCGATGACTCTGGCGCACTCGGCATTGCCGACGGCTGTTCTGTAGACTTGGACTTGGACGCATCCCCAGCGGTCGACGGGCTCTCATCAGCGGTCTCGTCAGCAGCGTCTGGAACGTTCTGCCCCGACGAAGTGACGCGTACGCTCTCGACCGAGTAAGCGCCAATGATCTCTTCGATCTGCTTGGGATCCACATCGGCACGCACAGTGAAAACGATGTGCTCAAGCGATGACGAACCGTCGAGCGCATCCAGATCCGGCGTCGAATCCAAGACGTCACCCATCTCTGCGAGCCGATTGTGCACCAGGTACGCCTGAATCTCCGCCTCGGCGAAATCCTTGGGAAACGAAATCTGCACGCAAACTGCATCACCGTCACCGCAAGACTCCGACGTGTCCACGCTCGCCTGAAGGGTATCGTCGACGGCCGCCGACGGCGCATCGGCACCCAGCCAGTCAATGAACCACCCACTCACCGCTTCAGAAGAAACCGCGTCGAACCCGCTGCTGCGAATAGCCTCCACATCCGACCGCAGACGGTCCACCACGCGGAAGAGCGCGTTGACGATCTGCTCGTCCAGTGCGAGCGTGTTCGCCCGAAGCCGGTCCAACACGGTCTCCATGTCGTGTGTGAGATGATAGAGTGCGTCAAGTCCTGCCGCCCCGGTGGCACCCTTGATGTTGTGAGCACACCGAAATATGTTGTTCAAGAGGGTTGAATCATCAGGTGACTGCTCGAGTTTGAGCAATTCCTGACTGAGCTGTTCGAGCGTTTCGGTCGTTGTATCGATGAACAACTGAACCAGTTCAGGATCATCGGATACGATGTTCGCGCGAAGGCTTGACGCTGCGGCGACGTTTTCCCCCACAGCAGACGTGGCTTGTTCAGCCTTGGCGACGGCGCCCGCATTGGCCGTCTCAGGCGACGGCGGTGTCTGTTCGTTTGTCTTTGTGGACACTCCTAGAATCCCTTCGAGTGTTGCAAGCTCCCCATCGATGGCGGCTTGCTCTTGCCCGTGCTCTGAGAGTTCGTCGACCAGTTCGCGGAGTTTATCGAATACACCGAACAGTGCTTCGATCGTTGCCGGATCGATCGCTCGTTGACCACCCCTGATGCGATCAAACAACGTTTCCATGAGATGGGTCAGATCGCGAATCCGATCGAACCCCATCGTGGCAGCCAACCCCTTGAGACTATGGGCAGCACGGAACATTTCATTCATGCGCTCCTGGTTGCCCTCGTCGTCCATGGAGATGACCCCCCCGGACGCGCCCGACTCGAACGCCAACAACCCTTCGTCGAGCATCGTAAGATACTCGGGCGCTTCATCGAGAAACCCCGCCATCAACTCTGGAGTCACGTCGACATAAGAACTCATGCAGTCACCGCCTTCTCTACTGCGAGGCCACTATGCTTCACACCCGGCTTGAAATACAAACCCGGCTTCTGGTATTCAAGCTTGAGTACGGAACTCAGTTCCGCAGTCGTTCGGATCGGGTCGACATCTCCAACAAAAAGGAACCCGCCCGGAGACAGCGCTTCGGACACAACTTCCAAGACACGTATTTTCATCGCAGTGTCGAAATACATAAGGACGTTCCGCAACAACACGAAGTCGAAGCGCGCATTGCGAAACAGCTCTCGCAGGTTATGGAACTGAAAACGAACCATTTTGCGAATGTCGTCGACGAGACGAAACTTTTGCTCTTCCTGACGAAACCACCGCTTCACACGAGCAGGAGACATTTTTGAGACTGCATAGTCATCGTAGAGCCCCTCCCGGGCGATCGTCAGAACCCTTTCGCTGATATCGCTCGCCACGATGCCGACTTTCCATTCGGAAAATCTCGGAAGTGACTCTCGCAGCACAATCGCTGCAGTGTATGCCTCCGCTCCGGAACTCGCAGCCGCACTCCAGATACGAATCGACCGCGAGCGGTCGGACTTCACGCGGGCGAAGTATGGAATGAGTTCCTTCTCGAAGAGCGCCCATAGCTTTTCGTTTCGGAAGAAATAGGTCTCATTGGTCGTGATGGCGGATAGGAAGTGCGGCAACTCTTCCTCATACCGACCGTCGTCCGAAAGGACTGCGTAGTACGCGTGAAAGGAATCAAGCTCCAGCGCACGCAACCGCTTTCTCAAACGGTTGCTCAACAGCGCACACTTCTCTTCCGGCAGATGAATACCTGTCCTGCTGTAGGCGAACTTCGCGAACTTCTTGAACTCCGCCGGCGTAAGTTTCAACAATTCCACTGCAGCAACTCCTAGTGCCTCGCGTCAGTTGATCAAATACAACCGGTCGGATTCGTGACCTCCACCAATCCCGCCCAGCGCGGCGTGCCAGTGCGACCCTCAACACCCTACGACGACGCCCCCAGCCTGGGCGAACGCATGCCCACGGGGTCTGAGTCAGCAACCTGGAACGTGCCGACCAGTTCTTTCAGTTGCTGCGACTGTCCTGACAGTTCCTCCGCTGACCCGGACATCTCTTCCGCCGCAGACGCGTTGTTCTCGGTGATCGAGGCCACGTTCTGAATGCCCGCGTTGACTTCCGAAGCGGTTTGCGACTGCTCCTCGGTCGCTGCGGCAATATCAGCAATGCCCTTCGCCGTCTGCTCGACGCCTTCGATGATGCTTTGGAGCGATTCTCCCGTCTGTTCGCTCAACGCAGCACCCTCCTTGACACGCTCGGTTGACTCCTTGATGAGCGAGGCGATTTCCTTCGCAGCTTCGCTCGACCGTTCAGCCAGTTTTCTCACTTCGTCGGCGACGACCGCAAATCCAAGCCCGTGTTCGCCAGCGCGAGCCGCTTCGATCGCAGCATTCAACGCCAGCAGATTCGTCTGGGAGGCGATCTCGGAAATGACGCCGATGATCTCGCCGATCTGCTCGGACGATTTGTCGATGAGCTTCATCGCCTCGATATTCTTCTGGACCGCTGTCCCGCCCTGTTCAGCACGTTCGCTGGTTTCCCGCGCAATCTTGTCCGCTTGCGTGGCGTTCGTGGCGACTCCTGCGATCATTTGATTCAGCGACTGAATCGACGCGGACATTTGCTCCACCGTCGCAGATTGAGTTTGCGCACCGTCGGACAACGCTGTGGATCCTTCCGCCACGACCCGAGCCCCCTCGGTGAACTGTTCCGCAGACTCCTTGATTTGTACCACCACATCACGAAGAGACGTGATCATCCGACTGAGACCGCCCCCGAGTTGGCCAATCGTGTCCTCGCCGCTGACGACGACGCTCGTCGTCAAGTCGCCCGCGGCGGCCGCTTGCACGTTAACAAGCAGGGAATCAACCTTGTGCTGCAGTTCCTCGGCCTTGCTCTCAACTTCTTGCTGCATTTCCTTTTGTCGTCGCTCCAACGTCAGTTTTTCCGTGATGTTTTCCCACGTCACCATCGGCCCGACGTACTCCTGATTGGCGTCGTAGATCGGAGACACCAGCAAATCGAGTGAATTCTCGCCAAGCTTGATGACCGCCCGATGGGGAAGATTGTCGGGGTCCAACAGAATGCGCCGCTGGTGAGCGGGATCCTTGTGGAATACGTCTACGTTGCTCCCCACAACTTTGTCGATCGGCACGGGGAGCATGCTTGCCAGTGGCGTTAGGTTTTTGATCGTCGCCGGATTGACGTATGTGATGTTGAGATCCTTGTCAGCCATGATGATGTTGATCGGAGCGTTCGTGATCATCGCCTGCATCTTGGCAGCGGCGAACTCCTCCTGCTTCAATCTTGTGACGTCGGTGGCATACTTGACCACCTTGAACGGCTTCCCATCGGCGCCGAGGATCGGGTTGTAGGACGCTTGAATCCAGACTTCCTTGCCACCCTTGCCGATGCGCTTGTACTCGTTCGCCTCAAACTCACCCCGGTTGAGCTTTTCCCAAAACGATTTGTACTCGCCGCTGGCCGCGTAGTCCGCAGCGACAAACATGCTGTGATGCTTGCCCTGAATCTCTTTCAGCGTATACCCCAGCGCATTCAGAAAATTATCGTTGGCGGTGAGAACGATGCCGTCCATATCAAATTCGATCGCCGCTTGGACTTTCTCGATCGCGGCAAGCTTGCCCCGAATCTCGAAATCCAGCAGGTCGTCAGCAGGTTCGACGGCACAACTGCCGTCTGGTTTTGTCATCCTCGTCGCCATGTCCTGTTCCTCGCTCATAGTTGACCGGAAAAAGTCCATCCACCGAAGATGCCCCCGACGGCATCCCGGCTACCTGAATTCCGCAAAACCTTACGATGTCATGCTCGCCTCTTCCGCACCGGATATCTTTGATTGCTCATCAGCCGACAGAATGTTCTCGATGTTCAGCAGAATGAGCAGCTTCTCCTCGAATTTGACCAGCCCACGGATGTACGTATGGTCGATCCCGGCGATACTGGAAGGAGGCGGCTCTACCTGATCCACGTTGATGCGCAACACTTCGTTGACCGCGTCGACGACCATGCCGATCGTCTTGCCCTCCACGTTGACGACGATGATGCGCGTGTGCTCACTGTCCTCATCACTCGCAAGGCTGAAGCGTTTTCGCAAATCCACGATCGGAATCACATGGCCGCGAAGGTTGATCAAACCGCAAATGAAGTCCGGCACTTCCGGCATCTTCGTGATTTGCCCCAGAAGAATGATCTCCTGGACCCGCATGATATCCACGCCGTACTCTTCGTTGGCCAATCGGAAGCTGACGATTTGTGAAATGCCTTGTCCGTCTCGCCGCGCTGCGGCAACTTCGGTGTTCTGTACATCGGGTGTCGTGTCGACCATTGTGGCTGTCATGCGCGTGCTCCGGTTGTTCCAGTCTTGAGAGTGTCGGGGCAAAACACTCTGCTTGTCGCGTCGTCTCCGACGTACCGATGTAGGTCGCGCCCCTGAACGCCCCGCAAAGGCCTTCAAACGCACGGACCGATATGGATCGATCACCCGCCAGATCAGCGGAAGCATGAGGCAAACGCCCCGGTGCGCCCGACGCCGAGCCGCGATCCGCCCGTCTCCAGCCCCCGGCAATAATTCGGTCAGTCCCGCTGGCCGCTTAATGAAGAAACCTCATCGCGGGAACAACATCGGTACCATGGACGCTCCGCGAAGGGCAATGCACGCGCCGGCGCGTAGCGGTGCTCCGGACAGCCGCCGCCAACGCGAGAAGACCGATGTCTTATAACTCGATCCAACCCTGGGTTTGGTCGATAGCAGATGTGATGTGTCAAGTTGCCGTTCGACCCATGGGCCATTGGGCGGGACAGTTGCAATGCACATTCGAAAGAATTCCACCGCCGCGCCCTGCTGCTTGGAGCAACGACCATGAATAACGAAATCCTCGTGTCGATCGAGCGGTCGGACGCCGTCCCATCGATGCCGCAGATCGTCACGCGTCTGTTTGAGATCATCCGTGATCCAAACTACCGCCAGGAGGACATCGTTCGACTGCTCTCGACCGATCCCGGCATGGCCGCCGACGTACTGCGATTGGCGAACTCACCGCTGTTCGGCGTCACGCGAAAAGTCAACTCCGTCGCGCAAGCGACGACACTCCTGGGCATCAAACGCCTTCGAACGCTCGTCATGGGACGGTGCATGGTCGACCGAGTCAGCAAGAAGGGCACCCAACTCATTGACACGAGCTACTACTGGAGGCGATCGCTGACCACCGGGGTCTTGTCTGCGCGGTTCGCCGACATCGTCGTGCCAACACTCCGCGAAGAAGCCTTCATCACCGGCCTGCTCAGCGACGTCGGAATGAACGTTCTCGCCCGAACGTTCCCCGAAGCATACAAGCCTGCCGCAGAAGCCTACTCGCCCCACCGCGGAACCGAGCTCGTCGGTCGTGAGATTGCAGCCGTTGGTGTGTCTCACGCAGACGTAAGTGCCTTGGTGCTGGAACGATGGACGCTTCCCGAAACCATGGTAACAGCCGTTCGACACCATCACGACATCGACCTGCCAAGCGATCTACCCGAAGAAGTTGCCAAGCTCACCCGGGTGGTTCACGGCGCGTCGGACATCGCGAGGTTGCTCTGCGAGGTACCCGACTCGAACGAAATCGCCGCCACCTGTGTCGCAGCCATGAACATCGCCGGCCTCGAAACCAGCATCCTGATCGGCGTGTTGCACGAGATTGAGGCGGACATCACCGAATTGGCCGGCGTGTTGCGCATTGACGTCATCCCAAGTCGCGTCTACGGCATCATCGCAAGCACCGTCGCCGAACGCCTCGGCGCGTCGGTCTAGAAACGCCCCACCAAGAGCGTGTTCGAAACGACAGGCCGCCCTCTACGCATCCCGACTCTCGACCGCACAGTCGCGGACAGAACGCAGTTGGCCGACTGGAATCAACACTCCGCCGTGGGAACGCCGGTAGGATCCCTGCAATGACGTGTGACAACGGACTGGAAAATCGTCCATCTTGGCAAGAAATGCTAACACAAAGAAATTCAGTTTTCCGATAACATCAACAGTACTTGCGGCGCGTCCCGCACGGGTCACGGGAACCAGCCGTTGCGCCTCATTCACGAGCACTTCAGAAGCATGACAACAGGAGTTTGCCATGTATCGAGCCGCCATCGCGGGCGTCATCGTAGTTACGACATGTCTGCGGACAAATGCAGTTGCCCAACTGCCCAATCCGAACGACACACAATTCGTCACGGTTGCTGACGATACGTCAAGCGTCCTGGCAGTGCGCGAGCCCTTCGATAACGACTCGTCCTTCGACTTGAGCGATACGTCCTATCTGATCAGCAACAAGAACGTCTTCGGCCAGTCTGAAACACTTTATCCGGGTTTTCTGACGGGGATGCGCTCCACGACAGCGTTTCATCAAGACTTCGCCGAGCCCGTCGGCAACCCGCTCTATTTCGAGAGTCCGTTCATCGAATCTCAGATTAAGCTCTTGTACTTGTGGCATGATTTCCCGTCCAACTCGCAAATCGGCGGGGGGCAGCTCAACGCTTGGGCAGTGCAGGTTCGAATCGCGTTGACCGATCGACTGGCAATTGTCGCACCCAAGGACGGGTGGACGGAACTCAACGCCGGCATCTTGCCGCGAGAATCCGGTACGAACGACTTCGCGATCGGCCTCAAGTACGCCCTCATCATGGATGAAGATGAGAAGTTCATGTTGACAACCGGCCTGAGATGGGAGTGGCACAACGGCAGCCGTGGTATTCTCCAAGGTCGTGACCGAAGTGACAACGAGCTAACGCCCTACGTCAGCTTCGCCAAAGGTTGGAAATCGTTCAACCTGATCGGCAACCTCAGTGCGAGAATGCCCACTGATCGCAACGATGGCAATTACATCGTGAGTTGGGACCTCCACATCGATAAAGAAATTGCTCCGGACACACTGCCGGGCTTCTATCCTCTTCTCGAAATCCACGCGCTGCATTACCTCACCAATGCCAATCGTTTTCCCCTATCGGTGGGCGGGCTCGACTACGGCAACATTGGATCATCCGACGTCCGCGGCAAGAGCGTGTTCTGGGGAGACTTGGGTTTTCGCTGGAAGCTCACACCCAACCTCTCTTGGGGCGTAGCCTACGGGTTTCCGATTTCCGACCCGAGAAACTCCATTTTCAACCAACGCATAACCGTGGACTTCATCCTAAGCTTCTAGCGTTCGGAGGCCTCTCATGGAACGACATCTTCGCAGATTGTTGCTTGTCGGCGTTACGCTGCTGCCGGGGATTCTGCCGGTCTCGTGTGAACGCGACGTGCTTCAGACCCTCACACCGTTTCTCATCGACGGCGGAAACCGGTTGCTGATCGACGTGATCTTCGCCGCCGCCCCGTTTGTTTTGCCCTGACCACGACGCTGTGCCCGGGCGTCCGTTTGATTGCGAGGCGCGGTGCGAAGCTCGACCGCACATTCCGTGATGCCGATACACCCTCTGTGACGAGCCGACGGAGCGTGACCAAACCGAGCCAAACGTCGAACCAGCAGACCGACGTCGCCGTCGAACACAGTGATCGCGTCGACTCGGACATCATCTGAAGCCCGGCCGGTGCGTACGGCAAGCGGTTGACGAACGGACAGGTCCGAAGTCTACTGGCCTCGCTTCGAAGGGTCGGAACATGCGAGAGAGCCTGGCGACAACATCGAGTTCGATTTCCGTAGGCGGCGCTGCGGTCCTATCGACCCAACCCGCGACCAATACGCGAACGGCGATGTGGTCCGTGTCAGCGGCGCTCGCCGGGACGCTCCTGTTGACCATGCTCCCGGTAACCATGCTGGTTCCGGTTCTGAAGGAACTCGTCGCCGACAGGTTTGACGCGTCGTCCTTCTGGACCCACACATTCATGTCCATCAACATGATCGGCGCAATCATCGCAGCGCCCTTCGGCGGAATCCTCGCCGATCGCGTCAACCGGCGGAAACACGTGCTGGTCGCGGCATTGCTGGTCGACGCCGCACTGATTGGGGCAATGGTCTGGGCGCCGTCGCTCCCCATGCTACTCACCATCCGATTTTTCGAGGGAAGCGCGCACATCCTCGCCTTGATCGCTGTGATGGCGATCGCAGCCGACTGGGCTACCGACGGACGGCGAGGGCGAATGATGGGCGTGGTCGGAAGCTCGATGATGCTAGGAACAGCCATCGGAGCGCCCATCGGCGGCCGACTCGGACAGGTCGGACCACTCCGCGTATTGGAGCTGGGGGTTGGTGTCGCATTGGCTGCCGCGGTTTTTGCATACTTCGTTGTTCCCGAAGCCCCCCATCGTAAACGCGCCGATAGAACCGGAGGATTCTTCAGGCTCGTCCTCCGCCGTCGATCGCTGCTCATACCCTACGCGTACGCCTTCATCGACCGCTTCTGCGTCGGATTGATCGTCTCGACCTTTGTCCTCTATCTAGCCGATCACTTCGCGATGTCGCCCGCGGAGCGCGGCAGTCTGTTGGCCATGTTCCTGCTGCCCTTCGCACTGCTGTGCTATCCCATTGGACGCCTGACCGATCGCTTCGGCCGGGCGCTGCCGATGTGCCTCGGGAGCATCGGATTCGGCGTAGTGTACGCACTGTACGGCGTTTTCCCGGCGTCCGCCTTGCCAACTGTGATGGTGCTATCGGGCGTGCTCAGCGCGATCATGTTTGCCCCGAATCTGGCGATGTGCACCGACCTCGCGCCGCCCGACGAACGTGCCACCGCATACGCCGGTTTCAACGTAGCCGGGTCGCTGGGATTCATATGCGGACCCTTGGCTGGGGGCATCATGTTACAAATCCTGTCTACCCGGCTGGACGAACTGACGGCGTACCAATGCGCCTTCCTTGTCGGCGGACTCGCTGAAGTAGTCTGCGCAGTCGTCACCCTGCCGTTCCTGCTCAGACTGCGTCGAACTGGGCAAACCACGTAGTCCACGCTCCATTCGACCTGCCCGCTATTGCCCCGCGCGCCACAAACTAACGCGCAACACGTAACAACGTCCCGATCGCCATTTCTGGAACTTGCTCGGCGACTTCGAGCATCGCAGAGCGTGTCAAAAGCCACAAGACTGTCAATCGCCCGTCCGAGTACTTGCTGCAATTTGCCCGCTGGCGATCTGAATCGTAGGTTGCAAGGGAAGCTCTCGGAGAACGAACCATGTGCAAACGAGCCATTCTGTTGGCGCTGATTGTCAGCGCCGCCATCGCCCAGAACGCACAAGCTGCACCCGTGTTGCTCAGTGATCTCAGCAGCGACAACACGCCTGCCGATCTGCTCAACGCGTCGTTCGATTTTTCGGTAGACGGGTCGGAGTTGATCGTGGTCGTCTCCAACCTTACCGGGCTCGACATCGGCGATGACGATCAGCACCACGGCGACGATGACGACGAGGGCGCCTCCTATGAAATGACGTCCCTGTACTTCAACGCCCGCAACAGCGTCGCCGATCTACAACTCCGCGATACGCCCGGGTGGAAGCTCGGTAAGAACCGCCGGGCCGGACCGTTTGGAGAGTTCCGTTTCAACCTGAAAGGTCGCCGCGGTCGCCACGGTGCGAAAATCGAAAATGGTGAGCAGCAGACATTCCTGTTCAACATTCTCGGCAACGGACCGTTCAGCGAGACCGATTTTCTTCAGAGCTTCAGCAAGGACGCCCACGCGGGCGTGCCCACGATTCTGGCTGCCCGATTCGAGGACGGGCCGAATCATGACTCGGCATTTGGCGCAGCCGTCCCGGAACCAAGCTCGCTCGTCATACTCATCATTGGCGGTGTCGCCCTCGGCAGACCCCGACGAATGCGAAGATTGCAACGTCAACTCGACCCCGCATCCACCGTCAGCCGGTAACACCATCGTCCTGTCACGCCCGACCGGCATGCGAACGGGGCCGCCACATTGACGACCTCGTCCGCCCAGTTCGCGCGCTGCCTTGGGCCCGACTCAGCGCACGTCAATCGTGACACTCGTTCGCGACCGAAGTCGAATCGTGCGTCTCTCGCTATCGAGCAGGACGGATTCCGAGCGTCGCAAATCGATTCGGACCGCCCCGGTCGCATCGGACGGAACGCTGTACCGGAATGAACCGAGATACACGCGCTTCTTCGTCGCGATCGGCTCGTCCAACGATAAAGCGACCAACCGCCCCAACGAATCGTCCACGGCTGCGATGCTCTGATTTCGCGCGAAAGCATAGTCCGCTCGAGTTCGCTCCACCGCAGCCGACACGAAGGACAACGCATGGCCGGAATCCGCATCGACTTCCAACGCGAGTTGGTATCCGCGAAGATCGCCGACGTTGCGTGCATACACATCCACGTCAACGAGTTCGCCCGCCCGCACCGATCGCGACGACGGAACAAGCTGAATGACCGCCTGCCGTGGCTCGCGTGCCCGAACCTTGCGAAGACCTTCTCGCGACGTCTTCGCCGGACTCGGCAGTACACCGCTGCAACACGGATCGATGCCGCTGAACACGTCGAGCACCGCAAACAGGTCGAACAGGTTGATCGAGCCGTTCCCGGCACAAGGCTCGCAATCGCAATCTTCAAACGTGCATACCGTAAAGGTGCCCGAGAATCCATCGAGCACACAGAACAGGTCGAAGAGATTCACCGTTCCGTTGTGATCGATGTCGCCGTACATGTTGGGAACGAATGTGCACACGCTACCAACGCAACGATCCCACGTGCAAACGTCACCGTCTTCACAGTCGACGTCCTCCGTGCACCGACCCATTGTCAACACGTATGCGAGATCCCATGACACGCCCGTCGCGTCCATGATCGGCTCACCATTCCCGAAGATCGATCCAACATCGGGACTTGTCGGGCTGAAGATCCGCACCGCATCGTCCATGAAGAAGTGCTCGCGCGTTTTCCAACCCCATGGAATCGCGCTACCGCTTCCCGGGCAGCACACCTGCGGACTGCCACCGGCGATCAAGCAATTCACGGCGTCGGCGTCAAGCGGATCAATCACCCCGTCGCAATTCACGTCCGCTGCGCTACACACGCCAACGGGCGGCTGTCCGAAGCAGTTGACAACCGTGATGGCATCGACCAGGTCGACGATTCCGTTGCCGTCAACGTCACCATCGCATAGACAAGCTACACCGGGGACAGCCGCAATGCTGATCCAATAGATGTTGCAACTGCCCGGGTCTTGATAGAACCACTCAGCCGGTGGGATGTCGAAGTCGTAGCGGAAGCACCCGTCGGGAATCGACATGGCGTCGGTCTGGAAATCGCACGCGACCGGCCGTTCGTTCAGCGCCGATCGCGGCACCATCCACTGCCAGATCATTTCACCCGGATGGCTCCACGGCGAATCCACGTTCGCGGGCACATCGGTCCAAATCCCGATCTGAAACATCGCCGGACCGTTCGCGGGCGGCTCGATGAACGATTCGCCCGGATACGATCCCCACCAGTGGATGTCGGCGATCGGCCGCCCCGTTTCACACGCGAAGTCGTCCGCAACAATCCACTGCGTGCCGCCAAACGTCGACACCTCATCCCATCCCCAGTAGCACTCCGGATGCGGTGACGCGGGATTGAGAGTCGGCGGCTGTGACCATTTGATCGGGGTGCAGGTAACGCCCGCGCTGCACGTCGACGCGCCGCCCTGCGGATCGCCACCGCTGGTGACGCAGTCCCCGTGCGTTGTATCAGCACAAGTCCCATCCGGCAGGCAACACGCGATGATCGGCCCGTCGCACGCGTCATCAACATTGTTACCGTTCTGATCGCCCAAACAGGCCGCCACTCCGGACATGGACGGTCGACCGCCCTGCTCATCACAGCACAGTGGGTCTAGGTCGCTACACGTGCCGTCCGGCATGCAGCACGGAGCAGTCGCCGCCGAACACGTCAACGATGACGCCTGCACAGTTCCGCCATATTGAGCGCAACACAACGGGTCCAGTTCTCGACAGGTTCCGTCCGGCAGGCAGCAAGCCTGGTCCGACGTACACGCTGTGCTTGCCCCCTTCGGCGTTCCACCCGAGTTCTGGCACACGTCAGGTGGAAGATCGACGCACACCTGAGTGGCGGTCAGCGGCAGGCAGCACGCCTCGACCGGCGGGGCAGGCTCGGAGGTCAGGACAAAGGCTGCATCCCACGAGTCGGCGACCGTAGGCCACCACAGCGGGGCGCCCGCCGAATAGATCGATCCGACCGTCGGAGCAGTCGGAGCCCACATCACTACCGCATCGTCCGGGGCGGCGGAAGTCGGATCTCGCGGGACGGTCTTCCAACCCCAAGGAGAGTCAGCAGGCGGGGTCACATAGTTCGCCGCAATGCTCATCCAGTAGATGTTGCCACCAGGCTCCTGCTGGAAGTATTGGTC
>CAYQFV010000058.1:0-22183 GCA_964416845.1 uncultured Phycisphaeraceae bacterium
CGAAGCTGATGTTGGGGACGAAGTGGCCGTCCATGACGTCAAGGTGTAGCAGGTCCGCTCCGCCGTTTTCGACGAGGGCGAGTTGGTCGCTCAGTCCGGCGAAGTCGGCTGCCAGAAGCGACGGCGCGATGCGGATCGTCGGCGTTTGAAGCTTGAACGCGGGGGCAGTTGTCACGGTGGTGTCCGTTTCGATCATGGAATCACTTCAGAGGCTGGTGCAGTTACGCGTCGTCCAAAACGTCGATGGCTGCGAAGGACTTGCCTTCGAGAAACTCGAGGGACGCGCCTCCGCCGGTTGATACATGGGTGACCTTGTCCGCGAGACCGGCCGACTGTACGGCTGCTGCGCTGTCGCCTCCGCCGACGATGGTGATCGCGCCGCGATCGGTGGCGGCGACCAGGGCTTGGGCGATGGCAACGGTGCCGACGTCGAACGGCGGCGTCTCGAACACACCCATCGGCCCGTTCCACACGATCGTGCCTGCCGACTCAAGTTCGTTGCGATAGGCTTCGATCGTCTTGGGCCCAATGTCCAGTCCCATCATACCGGCTGGGATGGTCTTTTCACAAACCAGTGTTGTCGCGTCTGGTGCGATTTTGTCGGCTGCCATCGAATCGACCGGGAGCACCAGGCGATCTCCCGCCTCAGCGCGCAACTTGCGAGCGATTTCGAAGCGGTCGGGCTCGACCAGGCTGTTGCCGATCTTGGTTCCGTCTGCGGCGGAGAAGGTGTAAGCCATCGCACCGCCAATCAATACGCGATCGCAACGTTTGAGCAGCGCTTCGATCGTGCCGACCTTGTCGGAGACCTTTGCGCCGCCAAGGATGACCACAAATGGGCGTTTGGGGTTTTCGAGGGCGCCACCGAGAAATTTGAGCTCCTTGGCGACGAGGTATCCAATGACGCAAGGCTTGTTGGTCATGCGTTGGGGTACGGTGAGCATGCTGGCGTTGTCGCGGTGGCAGGTGCCGAATGCGTCGTTGACGTACACGTCTGCCAGTGATGCGAGCCCGTCGGCGAAGGCGTCTTTGGCGGAACGCAGGTCGGGATCGCCAGCCGCTTTCTTGTCCTTGATGGTCTCAGCGGGATGGAATCGGAGGTTTTCGAGGAGGCAGCAGTCGCCGTCGCGTAGGTTGTTGGCGGCGGTTGTGGCATTTTCTCCGACGGCCGGCGAGATCAGCGCGACCGTTCGGCCGAGCAGCTTGGTCAGGCGGTCCGCCACGGGGCGGAGGCTGAATCGGGCGTGGGTTGCGGGGTCTTTCTTGGGGCGACCCAAGTGGCTCATCAGGATGACGCGCCCGCCGTCGCCGATCAGCTTCTTGATGGTGGGCAGGGCGGCTGTGATGCGCCGGTCGTCCGTGATGTGTCCGTGATCGTCGAGCGGTACGTTGAGATCCAAGCGGACCAGCACGCGCTTCGAGCGGACGACGATGTCGTCGATCGTTTTCTTGGGCATTGGATGTTCTACCGCGTGGGGCTGTTGCCGCCGCACCTTCCGAGGACGTGCGCGAAACAGTTCGTTCCGCGTTCTGCCCGTTCGCGCGCGCGCTCGGAAACGATTTCCGCGAAGCGTAGCTTTGCTAGAGCGACGCCAAGCGTTCGATCAGGTCCACCGTTCGCATGGAATATCCCCACTCGTTGTCGTACCAGCCGCAGACCTTGACCATGCAGTGGCCGTCATTGGATATCGACATGGTGGACAGGCTGTCGACGACGCACGAGTGTGGGTTGCCGATGATGTCGGAACTGACCAGGGGGTCTTCGCTGTAGAGCATGATGCCCTTAAGCTTGCCCTCCGCTTCTGATTTCAGGGCTGCGTTGACGTCTTGGGCCGACACGTTTTTCTCTAGCTGGGCCACCAGATCGGTCAGCGAACCGTCGGCGACCGGAACACGCAGCGCCATGCCGTTGAGCTTGCCGTTGAGTGCGGGAAGCACCTTGGCGACCGCTTTGGCCGCACCGGTGGTGGTGGGGATGACGTTGATGGCAGCCGCCCGGGCACGTCTGGGGTCTTTGTGCAGTTGGTCGGCTGTGCATTGATCGTTGGTGTAGGCGTGGACGGTGGTCATCAAGCCTTGGATGATGCCGAACCGGTCGTTGAGCACTGCCACCATGGGCGCGAGGCAATTGGTGGTGCAACTGGCGTTGGACACGCACACATGGTCGGCCGTCAGTAGATGGTCGTTCACGCCGAAGACGACGGTCAGATCCGGGTCGTCCTTTGCGGGAGCGGAGATGACCACTTTCTTCGCGCCTGCCTTGAGATGGTCGCCGTATCCGCCCTTGGCGGATTCTCGCGAGGTGAACAGGCCGGTGGATTCGACGACGATGTCGACGCCCATATCGCCCCAAGGCAGGTCGGCTGGATTGCGTTCGGCGACGACCTTGAACGACGATCCGTTCGCCTTGATGGCGGTATCGCCGTCGAGTTCGACCGTGCCTTTGAACGGGCCATGGACTGAATCGTATTTCAGTAGCTGGGCGAGTGCTGAGGGGTGTCCTAGATCATTGATTGCGACGACCGAGAATTTATCCGGCTGACTGGCAAGTCCGCGGAAAACAAGTCGACCGATACGCCCGAAACCGTTGATGCCTACTCGAATGGACATGGGATGCCTACCTCAAATGGGTGACCGTCATCAATGACAACACACGCGTTGAACGAAGCGCCGTGTACATCACACGGTTCAGGTGTAACTTAGGTATCCCGCCATCGGCGGTCAAGACCTATCGTAACAGCGACCGGGCGCGCACCGCGACAAGTCGAACGGGCATTCGCTTTGGGTGATGAGCGCTTGAACAATGTCGGCGGTCACCGGGGCGAGGGTCAGGCCGCTGCGGTAGTGACCCGTCGCGGCGATCAATCCGGTGTATCCCGGGACCGGGCCGACCATGGGGCGCATGTCTGGCGAACCGGGCCTCAGTCCGGACCACATGGCCACCACCGACGCGTCGGCGAGCGCGGGCACGGCTGACATCGCCATGGTCATCAATTCGTTGACGGCTTTTGCGGAGTTGCGTTTGTCGAATCCCGCTTCCGGCTCGGTGGTCGCTCCGATGAGCACGTGGCCATCATCGCGGCAGACGAGGTAACGCTTGCCCAGATGGATCACGCACTGAAACAGCGGGGCGTCAGTCTTGACGAGAACGATTTGCCCGCGAACGGGGTGGACGGGCAGCAAATCGGCGATGGAGTCGGGACCAATCTTTGCCGACCACGCGCCGGCGCAGATCACGACCCACTTTGCGCTGAATCGATCTCGGTCGCAGGCGACGCCGGTGACGCGACCGTTGTCGACGACGAGTGACGTGACGGTGGTGTGCTCGCAGATTTCCACGCCGAGGCGATCGCACGAGCCGCGAAGCGCTTGGAGCAAGCGTGGATTGCGCACCTGAGCGGTCCGACGGCAGTGGAGGGCTGACAGGCAAGGCCCGGTGACGGCCGGCTCGACGTTGGGTACCTGGTCGGGCGTTAGCAGCTCCAGCACGGGATCGCCGTTGGGTGTTTGCTGATTCTTGGCAACCCTGACGTCGGAGGCGGCCATCTGTACGGACTGCTCGGTGGCGAGCAGGGTGATCGCACCGCACGGTCGATATTGCGGATCGACCCCCGACCATTCTTCGATTTCCTGGCAGAATCTGGGATATAAGTCCAGCGACGCGCAATGGATGCGATAGAGCGGGTCGGATCGGTGCGGATTGGCTGGTGCGACGATGCCCGCGCCCGCCCACGACGCTTCGCGTCCGCAAAACCCGCGATCGAGAAGCGTCACGGCGAGCCCGGAGTGACGCAGGCGTACCGCGACGGACAGGCCTATGACACCGCCTCCGACGACGAGAACATCGGGCGAGGTGTTCATGGAATGTACCTTTGTCGCGTGATTGAGAAGGCTGTAGTGCGTTGGGTCACGAGCGGCGAGTCCTTGGTCGGTGGGTTCTGAGCAAATCGAGGAGGGCTTGAATGTTGGGGTGGAGTGGGGCTTCGATTTGGAGAGGTGTTTCGTGGATGGGGTGTCGCAGTTTGATGCGCCGGGCGTGAAGACATTGGTGCGTGAACAGCGGATCGTTCGATCCCGATCCGGTCAGGTCGCGTTCGCTGACGAGGTGGCCTCCGTAGAGGGTGTCGCCAACGATTGGATGCCCGATGCTGGCCATGTGCACGCGTAACTGATGGGTTCTGCCGGTCTTGGGGTGCAAGTCGACGAGGGTGTATCCCTGAAACCGTTCAGCCACCTGGTAGCGTGTGACCGCTTGCTTGACAACGACGTTGCGGTCGCCGGGCGAGGCGACGGTGAAGCGGTCCTTTCGATTGGGGACGGACATGATGGGTCGGTCGATGATGTCACCGTCGCGGGACGGATTTCCCTCGACGATGGCGACGTAGGATTTGGAGATCGTTCGGCGTTCGAATTGGAGCGAAATGCGCCAATGGGCTTCGTCGCACTTGGCGACCAGCATGACGCCGGACGTGTTCTTGTCGAGACGGTGGACGATTCCCGGTCGGAAGGGGTCGGTGCAACTGCTGAGTGTTTCGGCGTAGAACGCCAGCCCGTTCGCGAGCGTGCCACCCTGAGTCGGTCCGGACGGGTGACAGATGATGCCGGTAGGCTTGTTGATCGCGAGCATGTGCTGGTCTTCGTAGATGACATCCAGCGGGATGTCTTCGGGTGTGATGTTGGTGGGCAGCGGTGGGGGTACGAGTACTTCGACGACGTCGCCCTCGCCGGGTTCGTAGCTGGCTTTGGTGGGCAACGCGTTGACGGTGATTGCGCCATCCTTGATGAGTCGCTGAAGCATGGTGCGCGACATTCTGGGGAACCGGTCACGAAGAAAACGGTCGAGTCGCCGACCTTGTTTCCGCCGTTTGACGCTGATACGCACGGTGTGGGGCTGGTCCGCGTCGGGCGGATCGAGGATTTGATCGTCACTGTCGGGGTCAGTCGTCACGGTTGCTCGTCGCTTCGTCGCCACATGCCCATGGGCAACGCTTGGCGATTACCGGGGAATCGCCGTTGGGCTGCTCACGTCGTCGTCGTGGCCTAGTCTAAGGCTGAATGTAGCGCGGAAACAACCGCCTGCGACGAGCAAAATGGCCACCGGGGGCATTTCGCAGCGTTGGGAGGACGTGTCAGGAGCCACAAACCGGTGGCATGTCGGCGTCTTGATATTTCTCCGGCATTCGCTTTCGGGCGGCGTTTGGGCGATCTTCGGCCATGTCGAAGGCCCTTTGGTGGCTTTTGGGTTCGTTGGCGGATGACGGGTGTGACCATCATTTGTGGCATGCACTCACCGCCGACCATCCCGAGTCCGAATCGGAGGGATGCCCTGGAGGGGCACTTGAGAAGCCCAGAGCCCGGCACGTCAGTGCCGGGGCGACGCTAAGGATACCGAGTCCCGGAGGGACGGTTGAGCGCGACCACGGGTTTCAGTCGTCCCTCCGGGACTTGAATTCTGCGACGGGCTCGAAATCCCAGTGATCAATCACTGGGCTATTCTCACTCCGTCCCTCCGGGACGCACGCGGCTTGCAGGTCGCAGTGCGCTTCCGCTTGACACCGTCCCCGTGTGCAGTGTCGCTGCGAGAAAGCCCGCCGGCCGCAAACGGTCGTCACACCTCGGATGACGAATGTGCGGATACTTGGTTGACAATAGTTCGTCGCGGTTTTTACAATCCTTCGGTTTTGCGAGCGGGCGGATTGGATGCCGACGGTGGTCTTGTGAAGTCGGCGGTCGTCAGGCCTGTTCTTGCTGTGTCGGGCGTATACGACTTGTTCCGGAAAGTCGTTCGGAGAAGATGTACGTGCGCTGTCTGGGGCGAGGCGAGTAGGCCCGCCTTCTCTCTGGCGCGTGTTCGTGATTTTATTCACAATGTTCGTCCGAACCGTTGCTGCGTCGTTCGTGGCTGGGATCTCGGCGTTCGTGGGGCGTTCGTTCGGCTGAGTGCCGACGAGCGGATGGAGCTTCGGCGACGTTTCGTCGATTTGCGATGACGGACCAGAGTGAACAGTCAAATTCGGACGGCGGCGGCGTGCCCGGCGTGCCCGGCGATGCCCCCGACGCGCCTGTGATGACCGCGTCGTTGATGGCGAGGCTCTTCGGGGTTCCGCTGTTAATTATTTGTATCATCGTTGGTTGCGCGGTGACGGTGGTTTTGTTGTTCGGATCGCTGGCGACTGATCGTGAGCGGTCGGTGGACGACTTGCTGACTGTCCTGGAGACGAGCACCGGCGAGCGAACGGCTGGCATGCTTTTGCCGAAAGAGAAGGAGCTCTGGCAGGTCGGTCGGGAATTGGCGTTGCGTCTGGACAAGAAGGACGCTGAGCTCACTGCCGACGAGTTGGAGAAGGTGGTTCGGCGGTTGTTGGGTTTGCTGTCGCGCGAGTCAGCCCGTTCGGCTGATTTGTCCCCGATGGGGCGGAAGCGGATGCACTATGTGATGGAAGCGCTCGCCCGTACGGATGCGCCGGAGGCGGTCGAGCCGTTGGGTGAGATGCTCTCGGATGGGTCGGCTGAGACGCGTCGGGTTGCATTGGTTGCGCTCGCTGAGCTTGGGCAGCGGACGTCGATCCGATCGGCGATGAAGCCAATGACGGCTGTCTTGCGTGATGACTCGGACGCGACGGTTCGGATGATCGCGTGCGCCTCGTTGTCGTCCGTCGCGACCCCTGCGGACCGGGATGTCATCTCTGCGATGGAGAAGGCGTACCTTAGTGGTGATCGCGATGTGACGTGGAACGCGGCGCTCGCGCTCGCCAGGCTGGGCAATCCCAAGGGTCGATCGCTGCTGCTGGACATGCTCGATCGCTCTTATTGGGAAAAGGAAGTGCGGGTTCGCATTGCGTCGGGTTCGGGAACGACGGGGGATTATCCCATGCCCCCGCAGGCTGTGAACCGGTATTTGGTGGCCGCCGTGGACGCTTCGGCGTCGTTGGACGATGACGGTGTGTGGGCCGGTATCAGGCAGTTGCAGTCCGACGCTGCACCAGAGGTGGTCGCGGAAGTTCGCAAGGTGCTGAGTCGGCGCGCGGCGGCATCGTCGAACAAAGAGTGAAGGCAGAGGAATCATGGCTAGCAAAGAGCTGGTGACGAAAGTTTGGATCGAGCCAGGCTGCATCGTGTGTGACGCGTGTGAGACGAGCGCCCCGACGGTGTTCCATGTGACAGATGACACCTGCGTGATTCGTCCGGAGGCGATGACGCCCGATTTTCTTCAGCCGGTGACCGACGAGGTGGTCGAGGCGGCTGAGGAGTGCCCGGTTGACGTGATCAAGTTCGAGACCGTTGAAGGAGAGGCTCCTGAGGCTGCTCCGCAAGCTCCTGCCGCGGCGGAACAGCCGGTTGCGGCTGTCGCCGAAAGTGCGCCCGCGGCTGTTAAGAAGGCGGCTGCGCCTGCTGCGACACCGCCAGAGCCGAAAGCGGCGGTTGCGTCGAAGTCTCCTGAGAAGCCCGCCAAGGTTTCGGTCGCGGGGTCGCCGGACCCAGCCATTCAAGCATTGCTGCGCGCGGCGACTCAGCGTGGCGGTCTGGCGGCGATTGCCAAGGATGAGGACGGAGCGTCGCCGGCGGTCAAAGCATGGGGACACGTGCCGGCGAGCGAGCTTCCTCCCGACGCTCGCCAAGCGAAGGTGGTTTCTGCGGTCAAGGATGCCAAGGCTGATGGGTCGCGTCGAGGATTTGTGGCAGGTTCGGCGTTGGGGATTGGTTGGTTGGCGTTTGGCGGGGCGTCGGCGGTGTCGGGGCTTGCGTTCGGGCGATTCATGATGCCCAACGTTCTTGAGGAGCCTGATCCGAGGGTTCGGGTAGGTCCGATCGACGTGTACGCGGCGATGTCGCCGGGGGGTGTGAACATTGATACCAAGCCGAAAGGCTTCTGGATTATCCGGCTTGATGGCAAGATTGCCGCTTTGAATATCATTTGCACGCACCTTGGCTGCATCCCGAACTGGTTGCCAAACGATCGCAAGTTCAAATGCCCCTGCCACGGGAGCGGTTATCGTCAGACGGGCATCAATTTTGAAGGGCCTGCACCGCGTCCGCTGGAGCGATTTCGCATTTGGTCGGTGGACGGGCTGGTGATGGTGGACCGGAGCAAGAAGTTTCAGTATGAAAAGGGCCAATGGGACCAGCCTGAGAGCTTCATTGAGGTTTAGGTTGTGGTCGCATGGCATGTGGTTTGTTCGATCGGGCATTGAGGCAGTGGCGCGGTGACGGTCGATCTGCGGTTCGGGCAATGGGTGTGGTCGCCGGCGAGGCGACGAAGTACCGGATTGAAATGGGTTCAGTGGTGCACGTGCGGCTGGCGTGTTGCGCTCGGCAGCGTGGTGTTACAGCAGAAGACGCGACGGTGGAACGGTTTCGATGAGTGTATTTAGCCGGTTTGGTGATTGGGTTCGTGAGGGCCAGGTGTGGGGCAGCGTGTTTCGGCACGGTGTTCCTCGCGACCGCAGAACGCGTGCGATGGCCATCCTGAGCAACGTGTTCTTGCATTTGCACCCGGTGGCGGTTCGCAAGAGCGGCATCCGCCTTTCGTTCACGTGGTGCATGGGCGGGTTGACGTTCTTTCTGTTTTTGGTCGAGGTGGTCAGTGGCGTGTTGTTGATGTTTTACTACCGCCCGACGGTCGAGTACGCCTACTTCGATATTCAGGGATTGCGCGCCCACGTGACGTTGGGTTTGCTTCGCGAGTTGCATCGTTGGGGTGCGCACGCGATGGTGATCACGATCTGGTTGCACATGCTGCGGGTGTTCTTAACGGGCAGTTACAAACCGCCTCGCGAGTTCAATTGGGGCATCGGCGTGGTGCTGTTGGTGTCGACGCTTCTCTTGTCGTTCACCGGCTATCTGCTGCCGTGGGACCAATTGGCGATGTGGGCCATCACGGTTGGGTCGAACATGGCGAGGGCAACGCCGTTGCTGGGGCACGAAGGGCCGCTGGCCAGTTTGATCAGCGTCGGAGGTGTGCCCTTGGTGCACGCTGGCGACGATGCCCGCTTCGGTTTGCTGGCGGGAACGTTTGTTGGGCCCAATGCGTTGTTGCGATTCTACGTTCTTCACTGCGTGTTCATCCCGGTCGCGGTGACGGTGCTGATCGCCGTTCACTTTTGGCGAATACGCAAGGATGGCGGTATTAGCGGGCCGTTGTGATGGGGCCGGCGACGCGCGATCGATGTTTGGGCTTCGCGTGCAGGCGCTTTGGATGGTTTTGTGATTCGTGGCGGGCCGGCGTGGTCGCATCAAAGCGCAACGCGTGCAACCCAAATCGAGTGGACCGACACCTTCTACGGGACTGAAAGGCTGATTGATGTTTGACCTTCACCTGGCGGGCGATTGCATACTGGCCGCCGGAGATTCCAACGTAGTCAAGGACGCGATCAACTGGATCTGCCAGCCGCATTGGTTCTTCATTCTGGCGAACGTGGCGTTGGCGATCTTTCTGGTCGGCTATCGATCGCTGACCAAACCGGCAGTCGCTCTCTTCGTTCTGCTCGTGTTCTCAGCGGCTTACGTCGTCAGCGCATTCGATTCCGACTTTCTCGAGATCATCAAGAAGGCGGACAATGTCCCGATCACGATGATGATGTACTCGACCGGGTTCTTCATCTGGTTGAGTTTTCGTCAAGCGGCGGTCAATGATCGCAACATGGAGATCGGTGAACCGCTGCTGGAGGCAGGCTCGGACGACAAGGTGCTGGTTTGGCCTGACCTGGTGTACATCGAGCTCATATGCCTGGTCTTGTTCACGGTGCTCTTGATGGTGTGGGCGGTTGTGCTTCGAGCCCCCCTCGAAGCGCCGGCGAATCCGAGTCTTGCCCCGAACCCGGCCAAGGCGCCTTGGTATTTCCTGGGATTGCAGGAGTTGTTGGTCTACTTCGATCCGTGGATCGCCGGCGTGTTGCTTCCGGGGCTCATCATCGTTGGGCTGGTGGCGATTCCGTTCATCGACCGGAACCCTCGCGGAAACGGCTACTACACGTTCAAAGAGCGCAAATTCGCCATTACGACGTTCATGGTGGGTTTCGTCAGCATGTGGGTGGTGTTGATTGTGTTCGGCACGTTTCTGCGCGGACCGAACTGGAACTTCTTCGGTCCCTACGAGTATTGGGACCCGCATCGTCCGGCTGCTCTGCTCAACGTGAATTTCGGCGACATTTTTTGGGTTCAATGGCTTCACCGCGGGATCCCGACGGAAGATTGGGGGATCGTGCCGTATTACGTCGTTCGTGAAATACCGGGGATCGTGCTTCTGTTGGCCTACTTCTTTGTACTGCCCGTTGTTCTCAAACACACGGTATTTCGAAAGCTTGCGGCCCAAATGGGGCACATCCGTTACGGGATCATGATTTTCCTGTTTCTGTGGATGCTTCTGGTGCCGATCAAAATGGCGCTGCGTTGGACGCTGAACCTGCACTACATCGTGGCGATCACGGAGTATTTCCTGAACTTCTAGGCGTTTGGCCCTCTTGCGGCAGCCTGGTCAAGATCGGTGGAGATCGCGGTCGATGTGTGGCCTGCCTCACGCCACAACGGATTCGTCGGGGAACGACCACCTGAAGGACTGATTCATGCCTGTACCAACCGATACGCTTTACAACATGCCGCGACTCAATCGCTGGTTCGCCGTCAGTAGCCTGGGGCTTTTGCTCAGCCTGGTCTGGATGATCTGGGAGGATTATGACCGGCCATGGCGAGGGTTTCAGGACGAGTACATGGTCGCGCAGGCAGCGTTAGCGCACGTCGACTATGTGGAGACCCAAACCGAGGCGTATCAGTCGAAGATTGCGGATGCTCGCGCCAAAGTTGAGCAGGCCAAAGCTGCGGTTGCATTGCAAGCCAAGAAACGGGCGGACCTTTCGGCAAAACTTCGCGAACAGAACAAAGCATTCGACGGAATTGACAGCAAGTTCAGCAACGCCGAAGCGGTCTTGCAGGTGACCCGAAGTGAGTACGAGGTCGCCCGCGGTGCTTATGGGGACGATGATTCCAGAACCAAGTCGATCCACCGCCGGCTTGATTCTGAGGAGGGCATGGTCGCGTCGATGCGGCTTGAAAAAGAGAAGATCGAGGATGCTCAAGCGTCGCTCAAGAAGCAACTCAAGAAGATCGATGCCCCGGTGCTTAAGGCTCAAAAAGAACTGACTGCGCTTGAGAAAGTTGCGAGCGACGCGCAGTTGAAGGAGGAGCAGTACTCCAACGTTCTCGTCAAAACCGTGATCAACTTGCCCTTGGCGGATTTTACCGCCCCCAAGGGAACGCCCGCTCGTTACGAGGTTCGGCAGCTCGTCTTGCCCGACGTTCGACAGGACCTCAACTATCTTCAAACGTATACCACCGATCGGTGCACGACCTGCCACCTTGCCATCAACGACCCCAACTTCTCCCGCGAGAATCTCGCCCGCAGGTTCGAGCGCGCACTGCCTGCGCTCAACGAATCGCTCACGAAACAGGGATTGGCCGCCTTGCCTTCGCCGGTCGTGCCCGAGTTGACCGGTGAGGACGTACCCGAACTGGTGGTCGGCAACGTGACTAGTTTTTGGTCTTATCTAACCGACGAACAGCAAGAGTCGTACGCCGATCAGCTCATGGATCTGGTGAACGTTTACTTGGAAGCGACCGGCCGGAAGGACATCCGCGTCGGCCAGCCGTTGCTCGCTCATCCGAATCTTGCGTTGTTCGTCGACATTGATTCGCCGCATCCGATGAAGAAGATCGGCTGTACGGTCTGTCACGAAGGCAATCCGCAGGAAACGGACTTCGTTCAGGCAGCCCACACGCCCGTGACGCATGAGCAGGAGGAGGAATGGAAGGAAAAGTACTACGTTACGGCGGCGTTCATTCCCAACGTCACGTTTGATACGGTGGAACACCACTGGGAGCGCCCGATGCTCCCGCCCAAGTATGCGGAGGCTGGTTGCTCCAAGTGTCACAATCGCGTGGCGGACATCTCAGAATTCCACGGCGAGTCGCAGGCGCAGCGCCTCAACCTCGGCCGGGATCTGTTCCTTCGTGTCGGTTGCATCAATTGTCACAACGTCAAGGAGTTCGGCAATCAGCGTCGGGTCGGGCCTGACCTGCGGCGCGTTGGGTCTAAACTCTCGCGAGACTTCGTCGAACAGTGGGTGTTCCATCCTAAAAAATTCCGTCCGTCCACATGGATGCCGCATTTCTTTCTGCAGGAGAACAACGAGGCTGGTAGCGAGAATTCGACGGACCCCGACCCGGTGCTCAGAACCGAAGCGGAAGTGTCGGCCATCGCGCAGTACCTCTACACGCTTTCGGAGCCGTTTCAGCCGGCGCCGATTCCCGACGGGTTAACCGGCGACGTCGCGCGCGGGCGCAAGCTGTTCAGCCAGGTTGGGTGCCTCGGTTGCCACGCCAACGTGTCCGAATACGGCCGGCAGTTCATCGTCGATGATCTGGTGCATCGTGCCGGTCGGTCCGAGGAAGTGGCGGACGCTCTCTTCAACGAGATGAGCTATGTCGATCGTGCCCGCCATCTGATGCAGTATGCCCCGACGGATCGCGACACGGTCTTCGCGCCCGAGACGATCGAAGATCGTCATGTGTTCACGCGATTCGCGCCGGATCTTTCTTCGATCGGCCAGAAGGTGGGGAGGGAGTGGTTGTTCGGCTGGTTGAAGAACCCGGCGGACTATTTCGCCGAGACGCGAATGCCTTCGCTTCGCCTGACGGATCAGGAAGCGCTGGATCTGAGCGAATACCTTCTGACGCTCAAGGAGAACCAATCGTTCGAGATGGGTGAGTTCCCGCGCGACCAAGCCCATTTGGACATGATTGATGCACAGGTGCTTGAGATTCTGAGGGGGCAAAATTCCACGCGGCGTTCTCGGGCGATCATGAAAGACGAGGGGGGCGAGCTGACCGACATGCTGGTCGAGTCGCTCAGCGCGTATTGGGGCAAGGACAAGGCCCGTCGGAAGCTGTCGCGGATGGACACTGCGTCGAAGCGATCGTTGTTGCTGGGCAGCAAGATGATCGCCCATTACGGATGCTACGCGTGTCACAGCATCGGCGGCTTCGAGAAAACGCCCCCGCCCGGAACCGACTTGTCTTCATGGGGTGAAAAGCCGCTGTCGCAATTGGACTTCGCGTTTTTCGATTCAGCCCACAGCCATATTCGCGTGGATCATCCGGAAGTCTATGGCCACGTTTATCGGCCCGAGAACGAAGACTTGATCTACTGGTCGTTCGATCGCAACCAGGAGGCGAACATCACGCACACGCGCGCTGCGTTTGCGAAGTACAAGTTGCTCAACCCGCGTATCTGGGATCGCGAGAAGATCAAGAATCCGTACGACAAACTGAAAATGCCCAATTTCTATTTCACACCGCAACAAGTCGACGCGCTGGTGACGTTCTTGTTGTCGAGGGTAGCGCCTCGCGTGCGTCCCGAGCTGAAGGTCGATTACGACTCGACGCTGACCGGCGCGATCGCGGACGGACGAACGCTGACGCGGACTCTCAACTGCGTGGGTTGCCACAAGATTGAAGACAACGTCGCAACGGTTCACCAGTACATCCGGCACGAGGTTGGCGGAGAAGACACGTTTGACGAAGTGAACGCGCCACCCTGGCTTCGCGGCGAGGGTGCCAAAGTGCAATACCCTTGGCTATACGGTTTCTTGCACGATGTGGAGAAGCTCCGTCCTTGGCTGAAGATCAGGATGCCGAGCTTCAATCTCAGCGAAGAGGAGACCACGACGCTGGTTGAATACTTCGCCGGCATCAGCCAGCGAGAAGCGGCAACGCTCCGTGCCCATTTGAACATGGTGGAGGACTACGTCAAAAAAGCGGAGTCGTCGAGTAAAGCCAGCGGTTCGGACGACGGGTCGAAGGCGGCGCGCTGGTTTACCGCTGATAGCGTTCGGTCGACCGCCGAATTCCTCGCGTCCTATGCGGTCAAGAACCGTCTTGTTCTGACGTACGACGTCGATCCGGCGGCCAACAGCGTTGAAGAACTTGAAGAGGGGTATGAGCTAGTCTTGGACAAGACGCGTTTCACGGCGGATTTGTTCGACGTGCGATTCCCGTTCGCCGACAGGCCGAGACCTTTGGTCGATCAGGAGCGGTTCGGCCTTGGAGAGCAGCTTTTCTTTGAGCTTCAATGTCTCGCCTGCCACGTCTTGGGTGACCAGAATGTGCCAGGAGCCAACAAGCAGCCGTCCGCACCGAACCTGAATCTGACTCACAAACGATTGCGACAGGAGTGGGTGCACCAGTGGCTACAGGAACCCGCGGCGATTCAGCCGGGCACGAAGATGCCGCAGTGGTTCGCGGGTGCGGCATCGGCGTTCGCCGACTATCCCAGTGAGGATCGGGCCGCTCTGGAATCCAAGTATGGCGAGACCGGCCAAGAGCAAATGCAACTGCTCATGGATTTCATCTACAACGCTGGCGTGCGGAATTTCGCGGCCATCCAGCCGGGCGGCGTGGTTGCGGACGAAGGGACTCCGGCCGGCGACGACGTAGGTGATGACGAAGAAGAGGAGGAGGAAGAGGACGACGAAGAAGAGGAAGATGGCGAAGAAGAGGATGAGTAGCGCGGCGTCACACTGCCGTAGGCGGCGGGCTCGTCCATTCGTAATATCGTTTACAGCTAACCAGGATTCGCAATCTGTGTTTATGCCAACAATACAGGAGAGTATGAGATGAACAGAACGAAATTGACGCCGACCGTCGCGCTGCTGTGCGCCGTCATTGCAGGTGTTCCGGCGGTTGCGCTCGCCGAAGGGGCCACCATCAAGGGGACCATCAAGTGGGAAGGTAAGCTCTACAAGGGTAAGCGTATGAAGAATATGAACGTCCAGTGCACGGGCTTTCATGAAGGTAAGCCCCCGCGCAAGGAATCGGTCGTCACCAACAAGAACGGTACGCTGCGAAACGTCTTCGTGTACGTGAAGAATGCTCCCAAGGGCGACTACGCTGTCCCGTCGTCGCCGGTTGTTCTCCACCAGAAAGGATGTCTCTACTCACCCCATGTGTTGGGCATTCAGGTGGGCCAGGCACTCGAGATTCGCAACGACGATCCGACTGCCCACAACGTGCACTTTGTCCCCAAGAAGAACAAGGAGTACAACAAAAGCCAGCCCAAGATCGGCTTGGTGAACACGTTGATCTTCAAGCGGCCGGAGGTGATGGTCCCCGTGAAGTGCGACGTGCACCCGTGGATGAGTGCGTACGTGGGCGTGTTGAAGCATCCGTTCTTCAGTGTGTCGGACGATGAAGGGGCCTTCGAGATTAAGGGTCTTCCGGCGGGCAAGTACACGATTGAAGCGTGGCACGAGAAGTATGGGAAGAAGACCATGGAGGTCGAGGTTGCGGTTGACGAGACCAAGACTGTGGAGTTTACATACTCTCGTCCGGCCAAGAAGAAGAAAAAGTAACACCGCATTCATCGCTGCGTGGAATTGGTTATCTGTCGTTCGCCGAAATCGGCGGGCGTATACATCGGGGCTCGACGCTGGGCGTTCTTCCTGCGGATTTGTCGCGGGCGGCTTGGCGTTGTGCCCCGGTGTCCTTTTGGGCTATCATGCTGAGATGTGTCGGTCGGGACGACTCACTGATGATGACGAGGCGTAGTTCATGAATGCGGGCAAAGCGCCTGGCTCAATCTCGTCGGTAGCGGCTGGTCGAGGTGAGGGGCGGTTTCGCCGTTGGCTCGCTGTCGGCACCGCGGCGTGCACGCTGTTTCTCATCTTCATTGGTGGAACAGTGACCAGCAACGACGCGGGGCTCGCGGTCCCGGATTGGCCGACGACTTTCGGGCACAACATGTTTCTTTACCCGCCGAGCGGGTGGGTGGGTGATGTGTTCTTCGAGCACAGCCATCGGCTGGCCGGAGCGGCCGTCGGCATGCTGATGATCGCGCTGGCCGTCGCGACGCAGCTTCGAGAGCCCCGCCGCTGGGTGCGGGTGTTGGCATGGTGCATGTTGGCTGTGGTCATTGTTCAGGGACTTCTGGGCGGTTTCCGCGTGACCGAAAAGTCGATCGTGTTGGCCATTGTCCACGGCTGCCTCGCACAGTTGCTGCTTTGCGCGGCGGTTTGCATGGCGATGTTCACGTCGGCCCGGTGGTCGGACGAATCGGGGATGGCGTCCGCGGTGGCTGGCAGGTCCGGAATTCGACTTTGTGTGGTGACCAGCGTCGCGGTGTTCGGGCAGCTTATTCTGGGTGCTGTGTACCGCCATCTGGGCGTCGGTTTGGTGTATCACGTGCTCGGCGCGATCGTCGTGACGACGCTGATCAGCACGGTCGTGATGTGGGTGTCCTGTGAGCATCCTGATCAACAGCAGTTGATGGCATGGGTGAAGGTGCTGGGTGGGTTGCTCGTGGCGCAACTCGTCTTGGGGGTGGGCGCGTACATTGCAGCCTCGCGAACCGATCCTGCGCGTACCGCTACGCTTCTTGAATGGCTGATTCCGTCGCTCCACGTTGTTGTGGGGGCGTCGGTTCTGGCAGCTTCAGTTGCGCTCAGCGCGACCGCGTTGAGCGTTTTTCCGTCAGAGAAGGCCGTCGTTCGCAGTTCCGGCCGACCGGAGGTAACCATCGCTTGAACCGCAGCGTCGGCAATCAGGAGTTGTTCGGTTTTTCGCGTGCGCTGGCCTATGTCGAATTGGCCAAGGTTCGCATGACGATTATGGTCGCTGCCGTGGCTGCCGTGGGGTTTTACATCGCCCACAGCCATCCGCTGGCGATCGGTTGTCTGCCGCCGTTGATTGCAGCCGTGGTGGGAACCGCTCTGGTGACCATCGGGGCGGGCGCGGTCAACCAGGTGTTGGAACGACGGCTTGATGCGCGGATGTATCGCACGGCGATTCGTCCGATACCGACGGGCAGGCTTTCGGTGGATCAAGCCTTGCGTTTTGCAGTGATGACGACGCTGGCCGGGTTGGCAGTTTTGGCGTTTTCAGCCACGCCTGTCAGTGCAGTTGTTGCGATGGTGTCGTGGGTGACTTACACGTTGGTCTATACTCCGCTGAAGAAGTTGACCCCGCTGTCGGTTGTTGTGGGGGCTGTCCCGGGGGCGTTGCCCGTGGTGATCGGTTGGACGGCTGCAACGGGGACGCTGGACGCGAAGGCGTTCTTGCCGTTCTTCATCATCTTCATGTGGCAGATCCCTCATTTTCAGGCGATCGCATGGTTGTATCGGGACGACTATGCCCGCGCTGGGTACCCGGTTTTGCCGGTCATCGAGCCAAGCGGCAGGCGTGCGATCATTCAGATGATTCTGTTTTGCGTCATCCTGATTCCGATCAGCCTGTTGCCGACGGTGTTCGGACTGGTCGGGCAATACTACTATGTCGGAGCGCTCGTCATGGGGTGTGTGTTGCTGGCGTTCGGATTCGAGGTCGCCCGGTTGCGAACGCGAGCGAGTGCCCGCCAGATGCTGATGGCGTCGCTGGCGTACCTGCCGTTGCTGTTTATTCTGATGACGATTGACAAGAATCCGATGTGATCGGGTTGCGGACGGCCGCCGTCGTGCGAACGTTCAGTCGTCGGATGAATCGGGGCTGTCTTCGATGTCCGCGGCGGCGGCGATCCTCCTCGCCTTGAAGGCCCACAGTCCCGCGACCCCCGCCATCGAAAACAACACGCCGTAGATTACGACAGCCAGGAACAGCACGCCCGCCTTGGCCCCTTGGACCATGTTCGAATTGGGGTCGCCGAAGCAAACCGCGCAGGCGCTTGCGTCGTTGGCCACGACGGACACCACGCCGGCCGCTCCCAACAGGATGAGACGATGCAGTCGGTTGATTGACATGGTTGTTACCACCACCGGAGGGCTTTGAGTTTCCGCACGAACCACACGGAGTATCCGACGAGTATCACGCCACCCACAAGCGACACGATGCCGATTGCGAACGCCGTGCTGTCGCCGGTCTGACGGCTTGTATGCACGCCCCATGCGCCCACCCCTGCCGACAAAATGGTCGAGATGGTGATGAAGACGATGTGAAACATCTTGAGTGACATTACAGGTGTACTGATCCGCTAGAGACGTCCAAGACCGGCAGCGTCATGAGTGCAGTAAAGAACACCACCGCGAGAATCAACACCGCGAAGACCAGCTTCTTCTCGGATTTCAAGTGCATGAAGAAGTACGCGACCAGGGTGCCTTTAACGAGGGCGATCGCCATGGCGGCCAGGATATGAATCGGACCTGAAACGTGCACCCAGGACACCGCGACGGTGACGAGCGTCAGCACCAGCAGTGCGACGAAGACTGCGATGTAGGTCTTTACGTGGCGTGCGATGTCGTGTTCGATGTGTGCGGTCATGTGCGGCTCCTACAGCAAGTATAGCGTGGGGAAGAGGAAAATCCAAACCAGATCGACGAAATGCCAGTACAGGCCGGCACATTCGATTCGTCCGGCGAATCGTTCGCGGTCGGTCTTCCACATGGCGACGCCGAAAAACAGCATCCAGGAATTAACAAGGATGCCGCCAATGATGTGCAGGCCGTGAAGACCCGTGAGGGTGAAATAAAGTCCGAAAAAGTTGCTGTGCTTGGGGCCGAAGTTGGTGAGGCGGCGAATATCGTCGCGTTCGATTCGCATCGTCTCTGCGTGGTCCGTCGTGGCGGATGTCGACTCGGCGTGGGCATCGTCGCCATGGCCGCTTTTGCTGTGGGCCGCGTCGGGCGTGAACATGATGTAGTCGGCGTCTTCATCGTTTTCTTCGACGTGCCCGCGAATCGACGTCCCGTCGGTGAGGAAGACCTCGTAGTGGTGGAACTTGGGAGCGTACTCATAGCCTTTGATAACCAGGAACGCCAACGCGAGCGTCACGGTCAGTCCCAGATACAAGCGGAACTTTCCGATTTGATCCAACTTGACGGCCGCCCAGGCCAGCACCATCGTGACGCTGGAAGCGATCAGGATGGCTGTATTGAGGGTCGCCAGCGGGACGTTGAGTTCGTCCGAGCCTTTGGGCCAGCTTGACGCGCCGACGCGCAGCAAGATGTAGGACGAAAAGAGTGCTCCAAAAAGCATGACCTCGGAGGCGAGAAACAACCAAATGCCGAGTTTGGCATTGGTGACGCCGGTGACCGGGTGCGGGGTGCTGATATATTTGATTTCGGCCGACACGCAGCTCGTCTCCTATGCTTTCACAAATTGCGGGGAATAATCTTCATCAGCGCCGGGCACGCTGTACTCGTAGGGTCCCCGATAAACCACCGGCTCGGTCGCGAAGTTGCCGTGTGGCGGCGGCGACGGGGCGGCCCATTCGAGGGTGGTGGCATGCCACGGATTCGCGGAGACCTTCTTGCCGAACTTGATGCTCGCGAAGAAGTTGATGATGAACGGGATTTGAGCGATGCCCAGCAACCACGCGCTCCAGGACGACATGATCGTCAATCCCTGCACCGGCCCACCGTGCATGTAGCCCGTTTGGTCGTACAACCGGCGCGACACGCCGGCCATTCCGATGAAGAACATGGGCATGAACACGCCGTTCATGAAGATCAACGTGCCCCAGAAATGCAGCTTTCCGAGCAAGTCATTCATCTTTTTGCCAGTGACCTTCGGGAACCAATAATAAATTCCCGCGAAGAGTCCCATGATCGTTCCGGGCGCGACGACGTAGTGAAAGTGCCCAATGACGTAGTAGGTGTCGTGGAGTTGGATGTCCGAGACGGTCAATCCCAACGGCAGGCCGGTCAGCCCGCCGATCGCAAACATCGGCAAGAACGCAAGGGCGAACATCATCGGAACGGTGTAGCGAATGGACGCGCCGTACAGACTGATGATCAGCGCGGTGAGAATGATGACCGACGGTACGGAAATAATCATGGTGGTCGTCTGGAAGAACGTGCTCATGATGACACCCATGCCGGTCATGAACATGTGATGGGCCCAGACGATGAAGGACATGAACCCGAGGAAAATTGTTGAATAGACCAGCGACCGATAGCCCCAGAGCGGCTTACGCGTGTTGTTGGCGATGATTTCGCCGACGATGCCCAGCGCGGGAAGGATGAGCACGTAGACCTCGGGGTGGGCCAGAAACCAGAACAGATGCTGCCACAGCAGCGGGTTTCCCTGACCGCCCACGTCAACGACGTTGTTGCTGATGACGAGTCCGGACGGCATGAAGAAGCTCGTCCCCGCCAGCCGGTCCATTAATTGCAATACGCCGGCGGCCTCCAACGGCGGAAACGCCAGCAGCAGAAGGAACGAAGTGACTAACTGTGCCCACACGAAGAACGGAAGGCGGAAAAACGTCAGGCCTTTCGCGCGGAGTTGAACGATTGTGACGATGAAGTTGACCGAGCCCAAGAGCGAGGACGTGATCAACAGCACCATGCCGAACAACCAAACCGTCTGCCCGAAGGGAGCGATGTTGGCCAAGGGGGGATATGAGGTCCAGCCGGATTGTGCTGCCCCCTGATCCACGAAGAAGCTGGCCAGCATGACCACGCCACCGCAGAAGTAGACCCAGTAGCTGGCCATGTTCAAGCGCGGAAACGCCATGTCTGGGGCGCCGATTTGCAACGGTACGATGTAGTTACCGAACCCGCCGACCGCCAGAGGCACGACCCCGAGGAACACCATGATGGTTCCGTGCATCGCGCCCAATTGGTTGTAGAATTCCGGCAGCATCAGGCCGCCGGGCAGATTGCCCTCGCCGAAAATCGCCGTGAAGAATGCGGGAAGTTCCTGCCCGGGATAGGCAAGCTGATAACGCATCAGCATCATCAGCGTGAAGCCGAACATCAGGAAGAGCAGCGCCGTAACGGTGTACTGAACTCCGATGACCTTGTGGTCAACGGAAAAGACGTACTTGCGCCAAAAGCCTAATTCGGGATGGTGGTCATCACTCATGCGTCGTCGTCCTCTTCTTCTTCCTCATCTCCATCCGACGCCATTTCCGAAAGCCAATCGTCGAAATCCGAAGCCGTGTCGACGTACAGGTCGGCCTTCATCAGATAGTGGTTGTTGCCGCAAAGTTGGGCACAAGCGACCTCGAAATGTCCCGTCTGGGTCGCTTCGAACCAGACCGGCACTTTCATGCCGGGGATGACGTCCTGCTTCACCCGCATGACCGGGATGAAGAAACTGTGGATCACGTCCTTAGACGTGAGTTCCGCGATGACCGGACGGTCTTTGGGAATGTGGAACAAATTGTTGGTCACGACGTCGTCGGCAGCGTTCTCGTCGTCTTCGTCGAGGCCGATCAGATTGTCAGGCCCCATCAGCGCCGGATCAGTCCGGCCGAAAATACCGTCCGCGCCAGGGTAGTGGAAGTTCCAGGCGAACTGTTCGGCCACCACGCGAACGTGCAGCGGGTTTTCCGATTCCGGCGGAAAGTCGGTCTTCACGGCAGCCCAAACGGGCATGGAAAGCCCGATCAGCAGAAACGCTTCGAATCCGGCGACGCCCACTTCGACGAGCTTTGACACCTTTGCCTTGGGCAGATGGTAATTGGCTGCGCGTCCCGGGCGGGCGCGAAACTTGATGAGGCAGTAGAGAAAGAAGATCCCCCAACCTACGAAAATGATTGCCATGAACCAATGCAACGTGTCGATCAATCGGTCGACGCCCGCTCCGTGCGTCGAAATATCTGGGGGAAGCCACCACCCGTACGGGCTATCCGACATGTTAAGACTCTCCGTTTGATAGACCTGTGAGGCGTCGGAACTACCGTCCCGCGTAGTCCTTCGTGCGACCTGTGACCAACCTGACACTAGAGAACGGCCGGGGGCCCAACACTTCGTCGACCGTCAGAAGCTGCACCAACGTTGGGGCATCTTAGCCTCGTCGCTTCCATGATGCAAACGAAACAGCCTTCCCAGTTTCGAGAAGTTCTTATGTGGCATGGGCTGGCTTGGGTGACCTATCAAAATCTCGCCAACTTGTTATCCTTTGTCGGTTCGTTGGCCGGTGAATCTGTCGTGTGTGGACCGAGTAGATAGCCGCTGTCTGGGAAAAGTTTCGAGGAAGCTGATGATCGCCGATGAGAAGCGTTTTTCGAGAGTTGCTGTGGTCGCGCTGGTGCTTTGCGGCGTTGGTGGCACGGCGATGGCGTTCAGGGAGATTCTTCGCGAGACGAGGCAGATTCGGAGTGTATCGGCGTTACCTACTCTGGCCAAGTTGCCCGATTTCACCTTGACGAGAGAGACTTCGAAACCGTTCTCGCGAAAAGACCTGGTGGGCAAGGTCT
>CAYQFV010000059.1:0-4209 GCA_964416845.1 uncultured Phycisphaeraceae bacterium
CATCGGAACGAACCGGTACGAAAGTCAAGTTCAAGCCGGATCCCGAGATATTCCCCGACTGTGAGTTCAAATACGAGACCTTACTGACCCGTTTGCGAGAACTGGCCTATCTCAACGACGGGTTGACCATTCAACTGATCGACGAACGCAGTGGGCAGGAGACCACGCTGCTTTTTGAAGACGGGCTGCGCGAGTTCGTTTGCTATCTCAGTGCCGGCGCAGAACCGGTCCACAAGAACGTCATCGCCCTTCGCGGCAAGAACGAGGAATCAGGCATATCAGCCGACATCGCGTTCCGGTACACAGATGCGTACACCGAGAACCTTATTTGCTTCGCCAACAATATCCACAACATTCATGGCGGTGTTCACCTCTCGGCGTTCAAGTCCGCCCTGACGCGCGTCATGAACTCGTACGCCAAAAAATCCGGGCTTCTCAAAGGCCGAGTATCACCCATCGGCGACGATTTCAGAGAAGGACTAACCGCAGTCATTTCGATCAAAGTGCCCGAGCCACAGTTTGAAGGGCAGACCAAAGTCAAACTGCTGAACCCCGAAGTGGAAACCTTCGTCCAACAACTGGTCAATGAACAACTCGCCAATTACCTAGAGGAAAACCCACCGGAAGCCAAAAGGATCGTCGAAAAGGGAGTCCAGGCTGCGATGGCGCGGGAGGCGTCGCGCAAGGCAAGAGACCTAGCCCGCAAGAGCGTGCTCAGCGGAGCGGGTTTGCCCGGAAAACTGTGGGACTGTCGTAGCAAGAACGCCGACGAAACCGAACTGTACCTGGTTGAGGGAGATTCCGCCGGCGGCATCGCCAAACAGGGACGTGACTCGAACACCCAGGCGATTCTGCCTCTCAAGGGTAAGATCCTCAACGTCGAAAAGGCACGCATCGACAAGATGCTGTCGCACGACGAAATCACCAAAATCATTTCCGCCGTGGGATGCGGCATTGGCAGTGACGAGTTTGACCTGAGCAAAAGACGCTACGGCAAGATCATCATCATGACAGACGCCGATGTCGACGGCAGTCACATCCGCACCCTGTTGTTGACATTCCTTTTTAGGCACATGCGCCCGCTGGTAGACGATGGCCGCGTCTTCGTCGCCCAACCTCCGCTCTACCAAGTCAAAAAAGGCAAACGCGTGGACTACGTCCTTAACGACCAGGAACTCAACGGCAAGCTCTCGCGCCTGGGCTTGGTCGACACGCGGCTCCTCGTCAAGGAATCCCCGAACGACCTCGTCTTCGACGACGGGCCTTTGGAAGAATTGGCCTCCTTGCTCGATGACATAGAGACCCAATCTCGTATCCTCGGCAGACGTGGCGTGAGCCTGCGCGAATTGATGGACAACCGGATTGATAACCGTGGGGGACTGCCCGCTATTCTCGCACTGATCCACAGGCCTGGTCTGGAATTGCCCGAACGCCGATTCTTCCACGACGATGAACAACTGCTACAATTCAAAGAAAGCGAAATCGCCAAGCATGGCCCGACCGAAATCATCGAATCGCGCCACATCCACGTCGCAGAGCGCAACGGCAACGGAAAGGAAAACGCCCCGGCTGCCCATCGCATCATTCGGTACGAACTGAGCGAATGTCGCATACTGACCGAGCTATTCGACAGAATCGAGAAAATGGGCCTACAGGTCGACGATTACTTCGTGGAACGCCGCGAAGACGACAGCGGCGAGCTTCCACCCGCCAAGTTCCTTCTGCAACGCAAAGATCACGATTCGCTGGAATTGAGCAACCTCGCCCAAGTTGCTCAAGGCATTCGCGACCTCGGCAGCCAAGGCCAGCAAATCAAACGCTACAAAGGCCTGGGCGAGATGAACGCGGATGAACTCTGGGAGACCACAATGGATCGCACCAAGCGGACACTCTTGCAAGTGACCGTGTCGCAAGACAAGGACGACCCGGAGCAACTGGATCTCGATGCCCGCGAAGCCGACCGCATCTTTCGTGTACTCATGGGCGGCGATGTGGACCAGCGGCGGCGATTCATCGAAGACAACGCCATTCGTGTCAAGAACCTCGACGTCTAAGAGTATGACTACGACACCTCTTTCAGGGCGCGCGTGAGCAAGCGTTCGCCGGGGCATCGGCTCCTTTACAGTCGCGGCTCAAATGGGAATAGATGCTTCTTGGGCATTTTCTAATACCAATGACACTCTAGAACATGGATGTGCAAATGAGCGACCCGAGACCGGGAAGGTTCTTTCAACTGCTGGCTCCAGTGACAACGATCGGGGTTGTCATGGGCATACTGGTCATGCTGTCGCCCATCACGGTGGTGGCCCAAGATGTCGCCCCAGTACCGCCGCCAAGTCAAGACTGTGACGAGGATGCCGCCGCAGGCGAGTCGCAGCTAGAGGTCGATTCAGACGACGAAGTCACAGACCACTCGTCACAAGTCATCAACGAAACGATGCTGGACGAGGTAGTCATCACAGCCACCCGCCGGCTGGAACGGCCCTTCAACCTTTCCTTTTCCACGAATTCCCTCTCGTCGCAGGACCTCACCGATCGTTCGTATCGAACCTTGCCCGAAGCCCTTCGTGATATTCCCGGCATCATGGTACAAAAGACATCCCATGGCCAAGGATCGCCTTACATTCGCGGTTTCACGGGTTTCCAGAATCTTCTTCTCATCGACGGCATCCGCCTGAACAACTCCGTGTTCCGCCCCGGGCCCAATCAATACTGGAGCACTGTGGATTCCTTCTCGCTCCAACGGCTCGAAGTCGTCAAAGGGCCCACGTCCGTCCTGTACGGATCGGATGCCATCGGCGGAACCGTCAACGCGATCACCAAAGGCCCCTTCGGCTACGGAGAAGGATTCCAGCTAAACCAGCGCGTCTTCTATCGCTTCTCAACCGCGGAGCGCTCCCACATCTACCGCTACGAACTCAGCGCCACATGGGACGAGCAACTCGGATTGTGGATCGCGGGAACCTACAAGGACTTCGGATCGCTTCGCGCGGGACGGGGCACGGGCAACCAACCCAACACCGGCTATGAGGAATGGAACGCGGACTTCAAGCTGGAGTACTTCTTCACGCCCGACACCCGCCTGGTCATCGCGCACCAGGAAGCCAACCAGAACAACGTCCCACGAAGCCACAAAACCATCTTCTCCAAGAGCTTCAAAGGGACAACGCGCGGGCGCGAACTCAAACGCGACCTCGACCAGGACCGCCGCTTGACGTACATCCAACTGAACGCGGAGAACATGGATTCGTTCGTCGAGACCATGCGGCTCACCTTCTCGTGGCAGGAGCAACACGAGACGCGCGACCGGCTACGGCGCCGAAAAGGGCGAGATCTCCAAGGGTTCGACGTCGGAACCTTCGGCGCGACCGCCCAATTCGAGACCTCCAGCTCCTTCGGCTATTGGACGTATGGCGCGGAATACTACCACGACAACGTGAACTCCTTCTCCACGCGAAATCTCATCCAAGGTCCGGTTGCGGATGAAGCCAGCTACGATTTGCTCGGCGTCTACGTGCAAGACGAAATCACCGTGTCCGATCGGCTGGACCTCATACTCGGCGGCCGGGTCAACTTCGCCCGGGCCGAGGCAGGCAGGGTCCGCGATCCACTGTTCGGAACACGCACCTCTGCCGCCGACGAATGGTGGTCCGCTGTAGGAAGTGCCCGCTTCGTGTATCACGTCGTTCCCGAGCACGTCAATTTCTTCGGCGGTGTGTCGCAAGGATTCCGTTCGCCCAACCTTTCAGACCTGACACGCTTCGACTCCGCACGGACCAACGAAATCGAGACCTCTGCCATAGGCCTCGATCCCGAGAACTTCATCTCCTTCGAAGCCGGCCTCAAGACTGACTACGACAATTGGTCATTCCAAGCAGCCTACTTCCACACGTTGATCGACGACATGATTGTTCGTGTTCCCACCAATCGAGTCATCGACGGTGAATTCGAAGTCACCAAGGTCAATGGCGGCGATGGGTTCGTGCAGGGCGTCGAGATCGGTACGAGCTACCGCTTTCACCCCCAATGGACCGCTTTCGGGAATTTCACGTGGATCGACGGCGAGGTCGATACGTTTCCAACTTCGGGGCCACGGAGCGATCGCGAGCCTATTTCTCGCCTCATGCCGCTCACCGGCGAACTTGGCCTGCGCTGGGACCACCCCTCCGGGCGCGTCTGGGTCGAAGGTCTCGCCACGATCGTCGATCG
>CAYQFV010000059.1:4309-17477 GCA_964416845.1 uncultured Phycisphaeraceae bacterium
CAGATCACGACGATTCGACGATAAGCAATCATGGGCGTTCGTCGTTTCCACATATCCGCGCCGGTCATTGCCATCATGGTGTCAGCCGCCATTCACGCGGGGCTGTTCACCGCCGCCCATTTCATGCCGCTTAAGTCGCCCATCACAACGCCACCCGTCATCGAGATACCTCAAGGTGAGCATGCCATCCAAGTGACCATCGTCTCCGCGACCAAGAACGAGGTCGAACAGGACGCCCCACCATCGGTCGATGAACCTGACACGCAAGATCACTCGACGCCAACGGAGAACATCGTCGCAACGCACCTTCCGGCGCACAGATCAGCCGATCAGCCCGTCGCGCTGCAATCGCAAGCCACAGAACCCCAAGTGCAAACGGATGAACCGCGTATTGCGGAAACCGAAGTCGAGCCGGTTCACCCGCCACCGCCGGTCGAAAGCAACCCACCCAAACCCCCCACCAAGCAACCGAGTTCGCCCACCGCCACCGTCATTCCTCAGAAAGCGCCGTCAGTTCCGACCGAGCGAGTTCAATCGCCCCCCACCGAGATCGCACGCAAGCCATCCGCCCCGCCGCCCGCTTCGACACCACCGCCTCCCGCACCGAAAGCCCCTGGGGGACGATCAAGGACGAAACCGCCGGTTGCGAAAAAGCAATTTGGAAATCAGCAGCCGGGTGTCAAGCGAGGGGCGAAAGTCCTCAATCTCCCTCGGCCGGTTTACCCATCGGTGTCCCGCAGGCAGGGCGAACAAGGGCTGGTGGTTCTTCGCGTCGAAGTCCTTTCAGACGGTACAATCGGTAAAGTCAAAACCCTGAGCGATGCGGGCTTCCCGCGCCTCGCAAGAGCAGCCGTGAAAGCCGTCCGCAAAGCTCGCTTCCGACCCGCCACCCTGGGCGGCAGACCCGTGAAGGACACCGTCCGCGTTCCTTTTCGATTCGTTTTGCGATAGGACTCCGTCTCGTGACGCGGCTACCCGCGCGGTGACAGATCTTCAAACGTCCGAGGTTTGGGCCGATACATCGATATTGGGCCAATCGTACGCACGACCCCTGAAGAAGAACCAGCATCGGACGTGTCGTTGGCATGCACCAACTTATTCTGTTCGGAGGAGATTTTTATCTTTACATTTCGTTGATTTATCGTAAATATGTTGTGGGTTGACTTAATCGGGTTTCCAATTGTGTAAGACACGTTGAGACGAGAAGAGCCATGGAACGAACGGCGCTGCGTGATTTTCTTGAAATTCCGTATGATCGACTGGAGGAGATGAACCTCGAGGCCAAGGCGGAGCGCTCCGCACGCGTGCCGGCCGGAGAAATCGAGGAGCGTCGACGGCGATACCTGACCGACGAGAAACGAATCAAAGCAGTCACGCTTTGTTTTTCGGATATTGAAGGTCGTCTTCATATGCTCGATTACGACAAGAAATTCCTCCTCAAGTCGGCCGACCATCTGACGTTCGACGGCTCGTCGATCCGGGGGTTCACTGCGCAGGAAGAATCTGATCTGCGGCTGCACGTCGATTGGTCAGCGTTCTATTGGATGCCCGCTGATGTCTTCGGGCCTGGAAAGGTGTTGGCATTCTGCAGCGTGGCAGACCGCGACGGCTCGCCGTTTCCCGCTGACGGACGCGCCCGGCTGAAGGCATTCGCTGACGAGCTTTACGCTCGCGAGGGATTGACTGCCAACGCCGCGACCGAGGTCGAAGGCTTCCTGTTCCGCGGGAGTGACGCTGACCGTCACTATCACGAAACGGGATGCTTCGATTTCATCTCGACCGGTGGATACTATCACTCGCTGCCGCAAGGGCCGATCCGACGGTTCATTGACGCAGCCGCAGAGGTGCAGCGTGCGATGGGATTGTCCAACGAGAAGGACCATCCCGAGGTCGCCCCGTCGCAGTTCGAGATGAACTTCTCCTACGCCGAGATCACGCTGGCTGCCGATCAGGTGCAGTTGTACAAGCTGATCTGCCGTCAGATCGCGCAGCAGTTCGACATGACCGCCAGCTTCCTGCCCAAGCCGGTCATGGACGTGAACGGCAACGGGATGCACACCAATCTGTCGATCAGTCGCGATGGCAAGAACCTGTTCTACGACAGGAACGGTCGCGAAGGCCTGTCGACGTCGGGCTGGGATTTCGTCGAGCGAATCTTGCACAGCGCTCCGGACGTTTGTCTGGTGCTCAATTCCAGCGTGAACGCCTACCGCCGGCTTGACCCGGCCTACGAAGCACCCAACCAGATCAAGGCGTCAGCGGTCAACCGTGGCGCGATGATCCGCGTTCCGCTCGCCAACGAGCGATCAGCCCGAGTGGAGGTCCGATCGATCGCGCCCGACGCCAACCCCTATCTTTTGATGTACACGTTGTTGCGAACCGGGATCAACGGGCCACTGCCGACGGTTGACGAGACCGAAGGCAAGCGCTCGCGGACGCGATTCCTGCCGGACAACATTTACGACGCGATCCGCCTGTTCAAGTCGAGTCGCTGGATGGTGGAGATGTTCGGCGAGGATGTCCACGCCAAGTACCTCGCCGTCAAGCAGATGCAGGCTGACCGCTGCCCGAAGGAGTTGGGCAAGAGGATCAAACGCAGCGAAATCCAGTTCCACCACGAGGTGACCAACCAGCACCTGTGGAGCCAGTTTTAGAGCAGGCTACTATTTGCGTTCTACGCCTACGAACGCAGTGACGTGATCCAGTCAGCCACGGATGCGAGCCCCTCGCTGCTGATGCTGCTCACCGGCCAAATCGGTCGCTCGTCGCCGATCGCGCTGAGCATCTGGGCATGGGTCGCGTCCGCGCCGGGCAGGTCGCACTTGTTGATGACGAAGTGCGTCGCCACCTCCATGATGCCGGCCTTGGAATACTGAATCGTATCGCCGGATTCGGGCATGACCAGTAAGACCACATGGTCGACCAGCTCGCGAATGGCGACATCCGCTTGGCCTGCCCCAACGGTCTCGACGAAGACGACATCCAACCCAAAACCGTCCAGCAGTTTGATCACCGTCTGGCAATGCGGAGCAAGCCCGCCGGGCGTCTCCGCCGAGGCGATGCTTCGCACGAAGAAACCACTGTCGGGTGATCCTTTCATCATGCGCAATCGATCGCCGAGCAACGCACCGCCGGTGACGGGCGACGTCGGATCCACCGCGATGACGCCCACGCGCAGCCCGCGGTCACGCAGTTCGCTGCCGAGCTTGCCGATGAACGAGCTCTTGCCCACCCCCGGCGCACCGGTGATGCCGACGAGCGTCGCACTGCCCGCTGGCGGTGACCAATCTCCAAAGTCGCCCTCGTGTTGCACATGGGAGATCAGCTTGGCGAGTGCCCGCGGCTTGCCCGAAGCGTAGTCAGCCGTCAATTGCGCGACGGTTGGCTCGCCGTTGCGGTGAACGAGATCGCGGATGGTCTGCGTGATGTCGCTGATGCTCGATCCGGGGTTGAAGATGGCCGCTACGCCCAGCGCGCGAATCTCGTCGTGATCAGCCTGGGGGATGATGCCGCCCAGCAGAATGGGAATGGATTCGATGCCCAGTTCGGCGCGCTGCGCGATGAGTTCGGGGATGACCGTCTTGTGAGCGGCGGAGAGCAGGCTAACGCCGACAACGTCCACATCTTCCTGCATGGCTGCGTGCATGGTTGCTTCGCACGTCTGCCACAGTCCGGTGTAAATAACCTCGAAGCCCGCCTCTCGAAAACTACGGGCCAGCACCTTAACGCCCCGGTCATGACCGTCGAGCCCGACCTTGGCGAGCAGAATGCGGATGTTGTCCGTTTGCATGGTCGTTGATTCCTGCTGCGCGACGCGGTCGGCGTAGTCTCGATACGTCGCGGCGAGTCTCACCATTCAGGCCCACCGTCGTGTGAAGGCGGCAGTCCCGCAGGGACGATTGATAATAGCCCAGCGTTTCAACGCTGGGATCAGAACGTCGCGCAGTTCGCTCGAGTCCCGTAGGGACGACTGGGCTCTAGCCAAAGACGTATCGCTCATCATACTCGATCCCGTGTCTCGTGAGAAAGGCCGAGAATTCATCCTCAAACGTCTTCACGCGATGATGCTCCTCCTGTGCATTGATGTACAGAATCGTATCGTCAACCCCGGACATGCCGATGCTGAACGCTCCGTACCCTTCCTGCCAGGAGAAGGCTTTGTTCGCAGGGAACGTGTCGTGAATCCATTTCGCCGAGCCGCCCTTAATCAGTTGGACACCCTTGGCAATCGAAATCGTGCGTGGCAACGAAACCAGCATGTGTAGATGATCGCTCGTCCCACCGACAGCCAGCACCTTCATGCTGTTCTCGCGAGCGATGCCACCCATGTAGGCCCAGAGGCGTGGCTGTAGCTCGGCGGAGATGAGCTTGCGACGGCCTTTGGTGCTGAAGACGTAGTGAATCAGGCAACTTGAATACGAATGTCCCACGACGAATTTTCTCCCGTCGCGTCGCATCTGATTCATCCGTCCCTCCGGGACTCGATCAACCATGGGTAACCGTTATCCCACCCATAAATGGGTGGGCTATTTTCGGTTGTCCCTCTGGGACGTAGAGCCATCCGCGGGGCTTCCGCGCTCGAATTCATCAACTCACACGCCGGATACTTGCCGCGTCGAGAATGGTGCTGTTCTACGCTTACTTACTACTTCACCATTCAGGCCCACCGTCGTAGGTGCCGTAGACTGATTGCAACGTCGCCGTCAACTCGCCGACGGTTGCGTCGGCTTTGGCGGCTGATATGAGTGACGGCATGACGTTGACCCCATCGTCTGCGGCACGCTTGACCGCCGCGAGGGCGTCGGCGTGGCGGTTTGCGTCGCGCGTCTTTTTGAGCGTCTTCAATCGTGCGACCTGTTCGTCTTCGATGTCTTGTCCGATCTCGAGCAGGGCAACGCGTTCATTGTCCTCCTCGACGAAATCGGTCACGCCGACGATCTTCAGTTCCCCGCTCTCGGTTCGCTGGTTCTCTCGCATGGCTGACTCGGCGATCGCGCGGCGGAAGTAGCCCCGGTCGATCGCCCGCAGCACGCCCCCCATGGCATCAATCTGATCGAAGATGGCGTTGGCCTTCGCTTCCATCTCATTGGTGAGTTTCTCAATGAACCAACTGCCGCCGAGCGGATCGACCGATCGCGTCACGCCCGTTTCGTGAGCGATGATCTGTTGCGTTCGCAGCGCGATCTTGACAGCCTGTTCGCTGGGAAGGGCGAGCGTCTCGTCCATGCTGTTGGTGTGCAGAGACTGCGTACCACCGAGCACGGCTGCCATCGCCTGAAACGCGACGCGAACGATGTTGTTGGTCGGCTGCTGCTCGGTCAACGTCACACCCGCCGTTTGGGCGTGCGTGCGACACCACCAACTGCGTTCGTTCTTCGCGCCGAACCGATGACGCATCACGTTCGCCCAGATGCGCCGCGCCGCCCGGAGCTTAGCGATCTCTTCAAAGAAATCGTTGTGGACGTCGAAGAAAAAGCTCAATCGCGGTGCGAACGCATCCACGTCCAAGCCTCGCTCGATCGACAGCCGCGTGTATTCGATCCCATCAGCCAGTGTGAACGCAAGTTCCTCAGCCGCGGTCGCGCCCGCCTCGCGAATGTGGTAGCCGCTGATGCTCACGGTGTTCCACAACGGCATGTGATGCGTGCCGTACTCGATGGTGTCGATGACCAGCTTGACACTCGGCGTCGGCGGAAAAACGTATTCGTTCTGAGCGTGGAATTCCTTGAGGATGTCGTTTTGAAGCGTGCCTCGCAGTTGATCCGGCCTATGACCCTGCTCCTCGGCGACGGCGATGTAGAACGCCAGAATGATCGCCGCCGGAGCGTTGATCGTCATGCTCGTGCTGACCTGCGACAGATCGATCCCGTCGAACAACCGCCGCATGTCGCTCAGTGAGGACACCGCCACCCCGCACCGACCCACCTCGCCCAGTGACAACGGGTCGTCACTGTCCCGGCCCATCAGCGTCGGCAGATCGAAGGCGGTACTCAGCCCGGTAATGCCCTTGCCCAGGAGGAACTTGAACCGCTCGTTGGTCTGCGTCGCGTTGCCGAACCCGGCGAACTGCCGCATGGTCCACAGCCGCCGACGGTACATCTCGCGATGAATGCCGCGCGTGAAAGGGTAGGACCCCGGCGCGCCAACGGAGACCGCCGGATCGAATGCACCCAAATCTTCCGGAGCGACGAAAGGGCGATCGTCTTCCGCATCGTTTCGATGCGACGATTTGTCCACGTCGGGGCGTGTGCTCATCAATTCAACCCTGCGCCCAAGCGGCAGCGCGTTTTTCCGCGAAGGCGGCCATCCCCTCGCGCGACTCATCGTTGGTGAAGCATTCTGCAAAGGCGTCCACGTCTCGTCCGTCTTGCAAGACGCGCTTGACCAATGCAATCGCCGCGGGGCTGCCCTTGACGAGCGAATCTCGAAGATCGGCGACGGCAGCGTCCAATGCGTCGACACTTGGGACGACCTCGTCGATCAATCCCACGGTTTTCGCATCGTCGGCTGACAGTGGCTTGCCACCAAAAATCATCCGCATCGCCACCGATCTGCCCAGAAGTTTGGTCCCTCGCAAAATGCCGCCCCAGCCGGGGATCAAACCAAGCGTCGTCTCGGGCAGACCGATCTTGACGTTGGCAGAGGCGATTCGAAAATCACACGCGAGCACGATCTCGCAACCGCCGCCCATCGCCGCCCCCTGAATCAGCGCAACCGTGATGCAGGGCAACGATTCAATCGCATCGCAGACCCGCGAACCCGCCTGACCAAACTCGAGCCCTGCCGCCTGATCGAAACGCGACATCTGTTTGATGTCCGCGCCCGCGACGAACACCTTGCCCTCCGCGCGGATGACCGTCATGCGAATGCCGTCCGCGTCGCGAACCTTGTCGATGACGTCACCGAATTGCCGAATTGCCGCCGGCGACATGATGTTCAGGCCACCCTCGGTGGCAATCGTGACCGTCGCCAGCGATCCGTCAATCGACAGGTCAGCCCGTGTTGTGCTAGTCATAGTCGTAGAACCCCCGTTTGGATTTGCGTCCCAGTCGGCCGCCGTCCACCATTTTTCGCAGCAGCGGGCAGGGGCGATACCGGTCTTCACCGAGATCCCGGTGGAGCACTTCCAGAATAAACAGACAAACATCCAGCCCGATCAAGTCCGCCAGTGCTAAGGGACCCATCGGGTGGTTCATGCCCATCGTCATCACACCGTCAATCGTCTTAGCGTCAGCCACGCCGTCTTGCAGCGTGAACACCGCTTCGTTGATCATCGGCATGAGCACGCGGTTCGACACGAACCCCGGATGGTCGTTGACCTTCAGCGGCGTCTTGCCCAACGTCTCGGCGATGGCGCACGTCTGGTCGACGGTCTCCTGCGAGGTGTCCAATCCGCGAATCACCTCCACCAGTTTCATCACCGGCACGGGATTGAAAAAGTGCATCCCGATGAATCGCTCCGGCTGCGAAACCACGGTCCCAAGCTTGGTGATGCTGATGCTGCTGGTGTTGGTCGCGATCAAACCGCCCGGTTCCACCTGTCGGTCAGCCGACGCGAGAATGTCCATCTTGACATCGAGTCGCTCGGTGGCGGCTTCGACGATCAACTGCACCTTGCCGATGTCGTCCATGGAGGCGACCGGCACGATGCGCTGCCGGGTTGCATCCGCGTCGGCGTCGGTCATCCTGCCCTTGGCGACCGCCCGGTCCAACAGCTTGCCAATCATCGCCGGGGCGGATTCGAGCGCCGCGGGCAGAGCGTCAAACATCTTCACACCAAAACCAGCCTGGGCAAAAACCTGAACAATGCCCCGACCCATCGTGCCCGCGCCGATCACCGCCACGGGTTTTGACTTGTCGATCGTGGTTGTCATACAGTGGTCATCCAATTGTTTTCCGACTGATCCAACAAACCTCGAAAAATGACCAGCCGATGAATCTCGCTCGTGCCCTCGTACAACTCCGTGATCTTGGCGTCTCGAAGAAAACGCTCGACTGGATAGTCCTGGCAATAACCGTAGCCGCCGAATACCTGCACCGCATGATTGGCACACTTGGACGCCGCCTCACTGGCGAACAGCTTGCCCATCGCACTGTAGTAGCCGTACGGTTTCTTCTGATCCTTCAGCCACGCCGCCCGGTAAAGCAAGTTCCGCGCTGCCTCGATGCTGACAGCCATGTCGGCGAGCTTGTCTTGAATCGCCTGAAACTTGCCGATCGGGCGGCCGAACTGCTCGCGCGTGCCCGCGTACTTCGACGCAACGTAGAGACACGCTTGGGCAATGCCCAACGCCTGTGCCCCAATGCCGATCCGCCCGCCGTCGAGCGTCGCCAGCGCAACGTTTAGCCCCCGCCCGCGCTCGCCGAGCAGGTTTTCCTTCGGAACGAGGCAATCTTCAAAGACGAATTCCGCCGTCGAACTGCATCGAATGCCGAGCTTCTTTTCAAGCTTTCCGATACGGAGTCCGTCCCAGGGATGCTCGACGATGAAAGCGCTGAGTCGATGCTTTTTCTCCGTGGGGTTCGTCACGGCGAGAAGCACCATGATCCCCGCTTCGCGCCCGTTGGTGACGAATACCTTGTTGCCGTTGATCCGCCATCCGTCTTTTTCCTCGACAGCCATGCAACTCGCCGCGCCAACGTCACTGCCGCTGCCCGGTTCGGTCAGCGACAGGCAGCCGACCGTTCCACCGGCGAGCTTGGGCAAATACTTCTGCTTCTGCTCGGTCGTTCCGAAGGCCAAGATTGGATCGACGCAGAGAGAATTGTGTGCGCTGACAAAGACGCCCGTACCGGCACATGCTTTGGAGATTTCCTCGACGACAAGCGTCGATGCGACACAATCCATGCCCGCGCCGCCGTATTCATCGGGAATGCAGATACCCAGCAGCCCCAGTTCCGCAAGTTGGTCACGCAGCGACGCGGGAATCTCGCCTTCCCGGTCACGATCCGCCGCGCCGGGTGCGATTTCTTTGAATGCGAATTCGCGGATTTGCTGCTGCAAAAGCAAATGGTCTTCGCCCAGTTGATAATCCATGATGAAGCTCAATCGAGTGAGAGGACGTTGCGGGCAATGATCATGCGCTGAACCTGACTGGAGCCTTCGCCGATCTCGCAGAGTTTCGCGTCGCGCATGTAGCGTTCGATCGGCAGGTCCTTGGTGTAGCCATACCCCCCGCAGATTTGGATACCGTTGAGGCAGGTCTTGGTGGCGATCTCGCTGGCGAACAGCTTGCACATCGACGACTCAACTTCGCTGCTTTGCCCGGCGTCCTGAAGCAGCGCTGCCTTGTGTACCAGCAGGCGGGCAGCGTCGATTTCCATGGCCATGTCCGCCATCATGAATTGCAACGTCTGATGCCTGGTAAGCGGTTTGCCGAACTGTTCGCGTTGTTTGGCGTACCGGAGCGACTCTTCCATCGCCCCCCGCGCCAACCCCACCGAAAGCGCCCCGATGGTGATCCTTCCTCGTTCGAGCACCTTCAAGGCGTCGATGAATCCGTTGTTAAGCTCGCCGCACAGATTCTCACGAGGTACGCGAACATCTTCGAGCGTTACCGGAACCGTATCGCTTGCCCGCATGCCAAGCTTGTCTTCCTTCGCGCCGATCGACAGGCCCTTGGTCCCGCGCTCGACAATGAAGGCGCTGATCCCTCGGGTTTTGCTTTCATCACTCGTTCGGGCGGTCACCACAAAAACACCAGCCGTGTGCCCGTTGGTGATGAACATCTTGGATCCGTTAAGAACCCACTCGTCGCCATCAAGGACGGCTCGGGTTTTCAAAGCGGCTGCATCGCTGCCGCTGCTCGGTTCGGTCAGGCACCACGACCCCAGCATCTCGCCTCGCGCCAGCGGCGGAATGTACTTCTTGCGCTGAGCATCGTTGGCAGCGACGAGGAGATGCCCCAGGCAAAGACCGTTGTGGGCCGCCAGCATGAGGGCCGTCCCACCGCATTGCCGCGCGATTTCTTCAATCACAATCGCGTTGCCCAGATACCCCAACTCCGCACCGTCGAGGTCGGTCGGCACGAGCGTGCCCAGGAAACCCAACTCGCCGAGTTTTCGGATCGCGTCTTCCGGGATTTCTCCCTCGCGATCCCAAGTGCGGGCGTGAGGCCCGATTTCGTCGGCGGCAAACTTGCGAGCAAGATCCCGCAACGCCAGCATGTCGTTAGAAAGCTCGTAATCCATCGGTGCGCGCTCTAGCTCCTCAATTGGGATTCTTCAAGCAATTACGATGCCACCCGCCGACGGATGGCGTCACATTGAACCGGAACTGCCTTCAAGCAGTACCCACTGCGGACCCGGCGGAGTCCATCCATCGCCCAAGAGCAAAGCACACCCAGACTTGAGCGTATCACCACACCGGGATGAGCATCATACGCACTTTCAGCCTCGTAGTCACGCCGAACCGTTCGATGCCCGCGACGGAATTGTTCAATGGCTGTTCTTGGGGATGCCTGCAGATCCGGCGGGTAGCGCGTGTGCTAGGCCTCGCGCATCTCGGGTTCCAGATCAACCCCCAAACCGTCCGCAAGGCGGTTGATGTAGTTGAAATAGGCAACCACCTGCGCGGCGTCGTGGATGGCTCGGTCGTCGAAGCCGTACGCGCGTAGGTTGGCGACGTCGTCTTCGGTCACGTCGGCCGGTCGTCTGGTCAGTTTGACGGCGTAGTCACACAGCGCCACATCGGCAGCGTCGAGCGGAGCCGTCTTGTAACCCTGCAGAATTGCCTCGACCAACGCGTCGTCTTGTACCTCCGCCCGGAGGTCTTCGGCGTGGGCGAGTGTTCAGTAGTGACACTCGTTGACCTGCGATACGACCGTCGCGAGCATCTCTCGTTGCACGCGCGAAAGTGGCGACTCGCGGTGCATGACGGACGTGTACAGACCGATGCCGGCGTGGAGAACGGATGGATTCAAGCTTTGAAGGCGAAGGATGTTGAAGATTCGCCCGGTGCGGTCGAACGCGGCCTTGTACACTTTTGCCAGTAAACCTGTAGCATCATCTTGCGGGATGGTTCGGATCCATGACATCGGAGCCAGCATACGACCAAAGCGAAGCGATTTCAACAGTCTGATCCGGGGCGTGCGATCTAACGAACTATCTGACAGTACGTTATGTTTCTTGAAGGGATGTTGGGCTGCCAGACGCCCCGCCGGACGTGAATAGTCCTGTAATCGTACTCCGCATGTCGACCTTGGTTGACCGGCCTCACAATTGAGGCTCTTTGGGGAGGATGGGTCGATTGCCCTTGACTTAAGATCAGACGACCAAGATACTAATAAGAGAGTGCAGCGCTACGTTGTGCGCGCGGTGGCCGCTGAAGGATTGGTTCGCGCGCGGTCGCGGTGTTGTCCCAAGTTTGAAGCGGAGTTTGTTTCGAGCATTGCCGTGTGGTGGTTCGTGCTGTGCTCGAGGAGGTTGGAAGCATGAAGCGTTTGGCGCTTAGGGCTATCGCTGCCCGCGGCATTGTTGTGGCCTTCGTCGCTTGCGTGGGGTTAGCGCCCACTGCGCGGGCCGGTTCTATCGTACTTGGTGACTCCGGCTGGGAAGCGGTTTGGGATGCTTCCCAGGATCCTTTCGTATCCATCGCGGTTGATCTCGTCACGCCGGATGCGGTGTTCATTCAACAGACTGCGGAGTTTCAAGGGCTACCCGGACCGGGGGGATTTCCTTCTATTCCCGTGGTGTTCAGGCAGATCGCCGTTCCCGCCACCAGCCAGATCGTGATCAACGATGAGGTCATCACGAACTCTACGGGTGCTGCGTGGTCGGGTTTCACCTTCCAACTGTTCGATCATGGCGACGCAGTGTTCAACCCCGCTTTGACCAACGGGTCCAACGGGGGCGTGGGTTTCTCGACCGCGCCATTGGTGAACCAAACGTTCTCGAGCGACTTAACGACCTTGACGGTTGACGGAATCGGCGCGGGGCCAGCCAGCGTTGGCGATGCCGTCGTGCCCGCCGGGGGTGTGTTTTTCCCCGGGGTCGCCAGCGGCGAGCTTTACATCGATCTTGCTCCGGCGACTGAAGCGCCGTTCACGGTGTTCACGCTGAAACAAACGCCCACGCCCGAGCCGACGGCTTGTCTGTTGGTTTTGATCGGAGCGGCAGCGGTGATTCGTCGCAAGCGATAGTGTCACAGCGTGACACTATCCACCAGACCACCTATTCGACGATCGTGACGGTCGATTTCTTGGTAATCAGCAGGTCGAAGAGCGTGTTCACGTCTTCGTTGTGAAGGCGGATGCATCCCATTGAGGCGTTCTTCCCGATGCTATCGGGTTCGATCGTGCCGTGAATGCCGTAGCGCATCTGTCCGGTCGCGTTCCCCTCGACGCCGTCCAAACCCATCCATCGTTCGCCCAGCGGGTTCTTCGGATCATCAGCCCCGACGATGTCGCCGCCGCGTGGAGGGTAGTAGGTTGGGTTCTTCAGCTTGTTCTTGACGATCCACTTGCCTGATGGCGTGGCGTCTTCCGCTCCCAGACCGACGTTGAAATAGTCGATGAACGTGTCGCCGAGAAACACGTCGAGTACGTGCTCGCTCTTGGAGACGCGGGCATGAAACGGGCCGTGGACGATTTTGATCCGGCGGCCGGCCTGAATCCGATTGATGTCCTTGATGTTGTTGATCCGGGCGAGAAACTCGGCGGTGACATCGTTCGCCCGGGCGATCTTGTGCAGGTTCTCGCCGGGTTTGATGACGTGGAAACCGACGAACGGGTCGTCCTTGACGCATTTCCCGGAGAAAATCGTTTCCCGACTTAGTTGACGAAGACGGCGACGGACCTCCAATTCATCCGCCGGCGGCAGACCAACGGTCAGCGCTTCGCTGAAGTAGGCCCGGGCGAGCAGCGGATCGTTGTCGGCGGCCGCTTGTTTGGCAGCCGCCACCAGCGCTGTTGCCTTGTTGGGATCGGCGCTGTTTTTCGCAGGCGTGGCGGCCAGCAACGGGTCGGTGGCGCGCTCGGGGACGTCGGCGAAAGGCCCGCCGGCGAGATCGGCGTCCTCGGGACGATCGGTGGTCAGCGGCGGTTGGGCGGTGAGGACATCCGGTTTGGTGGCGGGCGATTCTTCGAACAACCAGCCAGCCACGGGGCCTCGGAAGTACACCGCCGATGTCAGCACGACCACGGAAAACGCCACCCAGCCGGTACGATTC
>CAYQFV010000059.1:17577-22179 GCA_964416845.1 uncultured Phycisphaeraceae bacterium
CACGCGCTTGGATCCGCCGGAACTTGTCACAGCATAATAGCCGCGCAGCGACTTGCAAGATCTATTCGATCGAAGAAGAAGAAACGCGCGCTGAACTTCGTCGCGTGCGGCGGTTCGTGACTTGCCGACGGTTGGTGAACGCCTCTATTTGGAGGGTTTGCGTTCGGGGCGACTGTAGCGACGAACTTTCTTATCGGTGACGAGCATGTGTACCTGGCGGTCGAGCGGGCCAACGGGGATGGTTGCGGTGACTTGCGACTCGAACGCGAGCGCGCAGGCGACTCCTCTGAAGTCCTCGCCGGACAGGAACTGGTCGTAGAACCCGCGTCCGCGACCGAGGCGGTTGCCGAATTCATCAAATCCCAAACCGGGTACGATCACCAGGTCGATGGTGGACACCGGGACGGGCAGGCCGGCGACTGGTTCGTAGACGCCGAAGGTGCTCTCGACCAGGTTTTCGGTGAGCGACCGGATTTCGATGGGAAGCAGCCTTCGTTGCTGCCAACTGATGCGTGGCGCTAGCACGCGTTTGTGGTCCTGCCACGCACGAAGCACGACGGGTGTGGTGTCGATCTCAGCCGGCAGGGAAAGGAACACCATGATCGATTTCGCCCGGCGGTAGGCGCCGCATTCGAACAGCTTTTTGGCGGCCGCACTTGAACGGGCTTGAATATCCTCGACGGGCATTGCCGAGAGGATCTCCCGAAACCGTTTGCGCATCTCCTTTTTCATGGTGTTGTCGTCGGATCGGCGGTGTCTGACGGTGGGCCGGCGTGACGCATTTTCTTGGCCTTTGCGAGGTACTTGAGCAATCGCGACTCCTCGCCGCGATCCACAGGAGTGTAGTACGTGCGATCCACGCCCAGATACTCCTGCGCTGCGATGCCCTCATCGCAGTCGTGAGGATAACGGTAACCGTCCCCGTGGCCTAGCCCTTTCGCGCCCTTGTAGCTCGCGTCGCGGAGATGTTTGGGGACCGGGACCGATTGGCCGGTGCGTACGTCGTGGTCGGCGGCTTTGATGGCGAGTGTGCAGGCGTTGGATTTTTCGGCGCAGGACAAGTAGATCGCAGCCTGCGCGAGCGGGAGCTTGCATTCCGGCAGGCCGACGAACAGGGTTGCGTCCGCGGCTGCCTGGGCGAGCACCAGCCCCATGGGGTCTGCGTTGCCGATATCCTCAGCCGCGCTGATGACCAGCCGGCGGGCGACGAACCTGGGGTCTTCGCCGGCTTCCAGCATGCGCGCCAGCCAGTAGACGGCTGCGTCGGGGTCGCTGCCGCGAATGCTCTTGATGAGGGCGCTGGCGGTGTCGTAATGCTCGTCGCCATCGCGGTCGTAGCGGATGACTTTTTTCTGAATCGATTCAGCCGCCAGCGCTTCGTCAACCACGACGGGGTCGGTGGAATTGGAGTCGGCGCGTTGACTTAGGACGGCGACTTCGAGGGCGGTCAAGGCCCGTCGCGCGTCGCCGTCCGCGGCGATGGCGAGTTGGCGAATCGCAGCATCGGACGCGCTGACGTTGTCCCCGCCGAACCCGGCTGACACGTCGGACAACGCCCGCCGCAGGACGGATTCCACGTCCTCGATGCTGAGGGGGTTGAACTGAAAGATCTGGCTTCTGGACAGCAGCGGCGTGCGGATTGAGAAGAAGGGGTTTTCCGTGGTCGCGCCGAGCAGGATCACGAGTCCGTGTTCGACATCGTCAAGCAAGACGTCTTGCTGGCTGCGATTGAATCGGTGCAGTTCGTCGACGAACAGTACGGTTTTTCCGCCGCCCGTTTCGACGCGCTGCCGGGCGGTATCGAGGAGCGCTCGAACTTCCTTGACGGTCGTGGATGCTGCGTTGACGTGCTCGAAATGGGCATCGACCACTCGAGCGATGATGTGGGCGAGCGTTGTCTTGCCGGTCCCCGGCGGGCCATAGAAGATGGCGCTGGTCAGTCGGTTGGCTTGCAGCATGCGTCGAAGCAGCTTGCCCTTGCCCAGGAAATGTTGCTGGCCGACGAATTCGTCGAGCGTTTCGGGGCGCAGGCGGACGGCGAGCGGCGCGACGCGTTGGCGATTCTCGTGCGATTGTTGCTCGAAAAGGTTCACGCGTTGCTCCAAGGCTGCCTTTGATTGCCCGCCGTTTGCGACCTACACTTTACGGGGCACCAAGCGTGCCCACGTCCGGCCTCATTGTACCGAATTCCGGGGTGTCAGCACGCGCGGCCTTCACGGGGCGATTCAGCCTGATTCTTGGCGACAAATGTGTGCCGGCTGTTGAGACCTGGGCTTGTCCGACCGATAATGGGGTAGCGTCGAAGGGCTGGTTTTGGAGGTGTTGCGTATGTGTGGCATCGTTGGATACGTGGGGACGCGTTGCGCGTTGCCGATCCTGGTCGAGGGTCTCAAGCGACTGGAATATCGCGGGTACGACTCGTCGGGTGTGGCGCTCATCGGCGACGGCAAGATTGAGGTCATCAAGTCGGCGGGTCGCATCTCGGTGCTGGAGCAGTTGCTGGACTTCGATGGGTCGAAGTGTACCAACGGGCTGGCCCACACGCGCTGGGCGACGCATGGTGGTCCGACGGATCTGAACGCCCATCCGCACGTCGACGCATCGAACCGCATTGCGCTGGTTCACAATGGGATCATCGAGAACTACCACGCACTGCGCACGTACCTTGCGAATCAGGGCGTCAAGTGCGTGTCGGATACCGATACGGAGGTTTTGGCGCAACTCATCGGCCGGTTGTACGACGGCAATCTCGAAGAAGCCGTCAAGAAGGCGTTGCACGATGTCCGCGGGACGTATGGCGTGGCGGTGATCTGTGCGGACGAGCCGGGTGTGATCGTGGCTGCCCGAAAGGGGAGTCCGTTGCTGGTCGGCATTGGGAAGGGGGAGTACATCATCGCCTCCGACGCAGCCGCAATTCTTTCGCACACTACGCAGGTGATCTACCTCGAGGATGACGAGGTTGTTCGGGTGGATCAGAACGGCATTCGCACGACGACGTTGGAGGACATTCCGGTCACCAAGGATGTGCAGGCGATCGAATGGAGCCTCGATGAGATCGAGCTTGGCGGTCACGAGCACTTCATGATTAAGGAGATCGTCGAGCAGCCGCAGGCGCTACAGACGTGCATGCGTGGTCGGGTGGACCTGTCGGCGGGGACCATTCACTTGGGTGGTATTGCCGACGTATCGCGGGAGTTGACGCGGGCCAAGCGATTGATCGTTACCGGGTGCGGGACTGCGTGGCATGCGGGATTGGTGGGCGAGTATTTGTTCGAGGATCTGGCGAGGCTTCCGACGGAAGTCGAGTATGCGAGCGAGTTTCGGTACCGCAATCCGATCATTGACGATGGCACGGTCTTGGTGGCGATATCGCAAAGCGGCGAAACGGCTGACACGCTGGCGGCGCTCGAAGAAGCGAAGCAGCGCGGTGCGCTCGCGCTGGGGGTGGTCAACGTGGTCGGCTCGTCCATCGCTCGGGCGACCGATGCGGGGATTTTCCTGCATGTTGGCCCGGAGATCGGCGTGGCGAGTACCAAGGCGTTCACCGGGCAGGTGGCTGTCCTGGCGATGTTGGCGTGCTATTTGGGCAGGCGGCGACACATGTCGCAGGCGACCGCTCAACAGTTTCTCGAAGCGCTGGACGCTATCCCCGAGCAGATCCGTAAGGTGTTGGAGCAAGACGACGCGTGCAAGGCGGTGGCGAGGGCCAACGTCGATCGGGACAACTGGTTGTACCTGGGGCGGGGGTATCACTATCCGGTTGCATTGGAAGGCGCGCTGAAGCTGAAAGAGATCAGCTACATTCACGCGGAGGGTCTGGCGGCTGCCGAGATGAAGCACGGCCCGATTGCGCTGATCACCGAGGGCATGCCGGTGGTGTTCATCGCGACCCGCGGCACGCAGTACGACAAGATCGTGGGCAACATCGAGGAGGTTCGGTCTCGTGGCGGGCGGGTCATCGCGATCGCGACCGAGGGTGACGACCAAATCGGCCGGCTGGCTGAATCGGTGGTGTACATTCCCGATACCCTCGAGCCGTTGCAGCCGCTGTTGTCGGTGATTCCGTTGCAGTTGATTGCCTACCACGCAGCCTTGCTCCGCGGGTGCAACGTGGACAAGCCGCGTAACCTGGCCAAGAGCGTGACCGTCGAATAGACGGCAGTTTGGCAGTCATTTGGCCTTGCCGATGGGCGAGTCGCATTCCGTGCAGCGCGTGACGCCCTTCGACGTTCGCGTGATGACCAACTTACCGCGACAGGTTTCGGATCGGCAGCGCATGGCGCGTTGACCGGTCATTTGCTTGCAGAACGGGCATTTGACTGGGAAGTCGCGGAATTTGAACTTCCGTTGGATGGTGAAGTTCTTCTGACATTGCGGGTTGGAGCAGATCACGTTGAAGTCGGCGGTCCGGGCGCGGGGGGTGATCATGCTCGGCGGTACGGGTTGGATCATGTCGATCGCGGTTCGCACGATCAATATCGCGATTATGGATCCGATTGCGTAGGTGGTGTATCGAACGGCCGGCGTTTGCCAGATCAGCGCGGGCTCTTGCCTTACCTGCTCGACCCATTCGTTGAACGAGACGCGGGCGGCATCTTTGCG
>CAYQFV010000060.1:0-21787 GCA_964416845.1 uncultured Phycisphaeraceae bacterium
CGGCATGCAGCAGCCGCAGCCCCAGCGGGGCGACCGAGAATAGCCCAGCGATTCATCGCTGGGAAAGTTGGTTCGGTCACAAGGCGGAGTCCCGGAGGGACGATTGAAGAGACGTCGATGTTCAGTCGTCCTTCCGGGACTCTGTCTGTTCGAGGCTTCGCAATCCCAGCGATGAATCGCTGGGCTATTGTCACAGCGTCCCTACGGGACGAAACGGCGCCGCCAATACCGTCACGGACTCGTCAGTCTCACGACACACTTTGACGCTTGCCGAACGCGATCACCTCGTTCATGCTGCCGCTGCGGAACCCCAGAAGATCCAGCGTGACGTAGGTATAGCCCGCCTCGCGAAAGTGATCGCGAATTGCCTCACGCACCGACGCTTCCGCCACCCGCGCGATCTGATCCGGCGGAACCTCGATCCTCGCCAGGTCGCCGTGATGACGAACGCGACATTCCACCATGCCCAACCCGTGCAAGAACGCCTCGCACGACTCGATCATGCGAAGCTTTTCCGGGGTGATCTGCTCGCCATAGCGCACACGGCTTGAAAGACACGGGCTTGCCGGCTTGTCGTGCGTCGGCAAGCCCATCCGCTCGGACAGCGTGCGAATGTCCTGCTTGGTCAAACCAGCCTCCGCCGCCGGCGATCGAACGGCGAATTCGTCCGCCGCCGCAAGCCCAGGCCGCCAGTCGCCGAGATCGTCCGCATTCGTCCCGTTGACGACTACATCAAAGCCACGCCGCTGCGCCAATTCCGCCGTGCGCTCGTACAACGTCGTCTTGCAAAAGTAGCAACGGTTCGACGGATTCGCGAGGTAGTTCGGGTTATCAAACTCGTCGGTCTCAATGACGACGTGCTCAACTCCCAGACTCGCCGCCAGCGCGACGCACTGATCGAATTCCTTGGCCGCCAGGCTATCGCTCTTGCCCGTCGCCGCGAGAACTCGATCGCATCCCAAGACGTCAACGGCGACCTTCAGCACGAACGTGGAATCCACCCCGGCGGAGAACGCGACCGCCACCTTGCCCATCGAGCGAAGCTGTTCGCTCATTCGTTCCAGTTTGGCGTCCAACGTTGTTTCCGGCATCAAAACGAGCCTCCCTTGTGATGCTCGCACCACGCACGCCCCGGGTTTGGGTGGCGCGGAATCAGTTCAATACACGTCACTTCTCTCAAACAGTATACACCGGTAGACGATGACTGGCGTGCGTCCGGTGCGTGCGCAGATTCCGCGATCAGAACAGCCGTGATTGCTGCTGAACGTTCGCCTCGCCCGCCGGGCGGTTGTCTTTTAGCCCCAGATGCTCGTACGCCGCGGCGGTCGCCTGCCGTCCCTGACGCGTGCGGATCACGAACCCTACTTGAAGCAGATATGGCTCGACGACATCCTCCAGCGTGTCCCGCTCCTGGCCCATGGTGGCTGCGATCGCTTCGATTCCCGCAGGCCCGCCTTTGTAGACCCGGATCAAGGCGGCGAGAAACGCGCGATCCAGTTCGTCCAGCCCCAGCGAATCGACCTGCTGAAGCTCCAACGCTTGCTCGACCACGGCCACCGTCAGCACGCCGTCCGCGCGAACCTGCGCGAAGTCGCGTACACGCTTCAGCAAGCGGTTGGCCACCCGGGGCGTGCCGCGGCTGCGGTCAGCCACCACCTCCAACGCACCCTCTGCAAACGGAACGCCAAGCTTGTGGGCGGAACGATGAAGGATCGTTGTCAGGTCCCGCGCCCCGTAGAAATCGAAATGGTAATGGTGGCCGAAGCGGTCGCGCATGGCGGCTGACAGCATTCCCGCGCGCGTTGTGGCACCGATCATGGTGAACCGCTTGAGCGCGAAGTTGACGATGCGTCCGCTCAAGCCGCCGTCGATAGTGAAATCCACGCGGAAGTCTTCCATGGCTGGGTAGACGAACTCTTCAACGATGCGCGGCAGACGGTGGACCTCGTCAATAAAGAGCACGTCGCCCGTTTCCAATTGCGTCAGCACGGTCATCAAATCCGACTGCCGGACCAACGACGGGCCCGACGTGATGCGGACATTGCCGACGTTCATCTCTCGCCCGATGACATGCGCGAGCGTTGTCTTGCCAAGCCCCGGCGGGCCATCGAGCAGAATGTGCTCCAACGGTTCGCCGCGACTTCGGGCAGCCTCCATCGCAATCGTCAGCTTGTCGATGACGCTGCGCTGGCCAACCATTTCCTCCAAGCGCTGTGGGCGAAGCGATCGGTGAAGATCTTCTTCCACCGGACCCGATGAATGCGATGATATGACCCGTTCACGCGCCATGGCGACTCTCAATCATCCTTCGACGCCTGTTTTCACACGGTACGCAACGCGGATCCATTCGTCGGCGTTCCTGCTGCCGACATGAAGCTGCATCGCACGCTCCAACCAGCGCTCCGCGTCCGGTCGACCGTCGCCCAAGGCGACCATCACCTCCAACGCGTCACGCTGCTGTTCATCAAACCGGGACGTGTCGACGACTCGTTCGCCTGTCAACGCAACCGCAATGTCGTCCATCTTTCCCTTCAACTCCGCGACGATCAGTTCCGCCCCGCGCGCCCCGACTCCCGAAAGCCGCTTCAACGACACGACGTCGGCGTTTTCGATCCAGGCAGCCACATGCCCGATCGGCTCGGACAGCGCTTTCAACGCTTTTCGCCAACCAATCCCCTTGACCGAAATGAACCGCCTGAAGAAGACCTTGTCCTCCGGATGCAAGAACCCCACCAGTACCGGGTCCATGCGTCCGCCCACCTGATTGCCCTCCAGGAACAAGAACGTGTGAAGCGTCACGTCGTGCCCGCGATAGGTCGACAACTCACCGATCGCATAACGCGGAACGGCCACCACAAACGCAATCCCAGCGCGATCGACAACGACCGTGTCCTCATGCACCTCGATCAACTTGCCCGTGATCCGATCGATCATACGCCCACCTCGCTGGACGGCCGGCGACGTAACAAATCGCCACAGCACAGACCGACCGCCAACGCATCCGCAACGTCGTTGGGCTCGGGTTCGGTCGGCAACCGCAATACCGCCTTGATCGATCTTTGTATCTGCGATTTCGACGCTCGGCCATTGCCCGTCAAGAAGCGTTTCACCTGCGTCGCGCTCATGTCCACTACCGTCGCACCGAACCGCGCCGCAGTCAGCAAAATCACGCCCCGTGCGTGGCCCATCAGGATCGCCGTCCGCGGATGCTTGTAATGAGAGTAGAGCTGCTCGACCCCGACAGCCTCAGGTCGCCACCGCTCCAGAAGCTCGTTGAGATCGCATTCAAGCTGTCCCAGTCGCTCGGGCAAGGTCAGACGAGCATCGGTTCGCAACACGCCCGCGTCACGGATCTGTACACTCGCACGGTGGACAGCCAAGAAGGCATATCCCGTCGTGCCAAGCCCCGGATCCACGCCGCAGACTTCCATGTCGCTCTCTCCAGGATGTTCCGGGGCACGCGCTTCGATGAAACAGCGGAAACAACCGTGGGTGATCGCTGTACGAACCCGCCTCAACGGTGGGTGGAAGTTCAGCCCACCGAGTGTGCCACTGCTCTTGAGCAGTGCCCACGGACGTCTTGCTGGAATCCGCGCACTGTTTGAAAGCGGTGGCGCGAACCGAGCGTCGGGGGGTAGCCCAACTTTCCTTACTCGCACACTGCTCAAGAGCAGTGGCACACTCGCGAACTTACGCGTCAATGCTTTCACGCTGCGGCACGCTTGCGAATTCAATCTTCGCTGCCCTATCGCCGCCAGAGCGTTCCGTCCGTCCGGTCCTCCAACGTCACGCCTGCCTTGGAAAGCTCATCGCGGATCATGTCCCCAATGCCGAATTGTTTCGCTTCCCGCGCTGCACTTCGAGCCGCGATCAGAATCTGCATCAGTTGCTCGACCAACTCGTCACCGCCGCCGGCAGCCTCGGGCGCCTTGCTGAACAACCCGTGAAGCCTGCCAAGCGACATCAGCGTTTGCACCGAAGCATATGCAACCGATAGGCCGGCCGGATTCTCGTTGCCAGTCGACTCCAACCCCGATTCCTCGATGAATCGATTGATCCGTGTCGCACACTCAAACATGGATGCGATCGCCGCCGCGGTGTTGAAATCGTCATCCATCGCCGTAAAGAACCTCGCGACGAACGCATCAACATCAGCGGCGAACGATGAACACGACTGCTTGTCGACCTGCTCCCACGCGTCCAAGCTTGTTGTCGGATCGTCGTACGGCGACTTGCCACACACCCGCGCGATCCGATCGAACAACCGATGGAAGGAACTTAGCCCGCGTCTCTTGCTCTCAATCTCCGCATCGGAAAACTCGATCGGGCGACGGTAGTGCGTGCTCAACACGAAATATCGGATCAACTCCCCGCCGTGGTCCTCCAATAGGCGGGACAGCGTCATCTTCTTAAGCGCGTCGGCCATGTTCGCGTCGGATTTGCTCACCTTCTTGGTGTTGAATCGCGTCAGGCCATGGTGCATCCAATACTTGGCAAACGGCTTCTCGTGGGCGGTTTCGGACTGCGCGATCTCGTTTTCGTGGTGTGGGAAAATCAAGTCCATCCCGCCGCCGTGGATGTCAAACGTCTCGCCCAAGTAGCGAACACTCATCGCGGAACACTCGATATGCCATCCCGGTCGACCCGGACCCCACGGCGAATCGAAACGCACCTCGACCGGTTCGTGCGGCTTGGCGGCCTTCCACAGCGCGAAATCGCCCGCATGTCGCTTGTGACCGCCCTCCACGTCTCGCTGCGACTGCTGATCGTCGCTCTTGCGGTTGGACAGCTTGCCATAGTCCGCGTCCGCCGTGACGTCGAAGTACACGCTGCCTTCGTGGGCGTAGGCCGCATCCCGAGCGATCAATCGTTCGATCATCTTGATGATGTCGCCGATGTGATCCACGGCTTTGGGCATGTGGTCAATCGTGTCGATCCCCAACGCAGCCATCGCAGACAGATAGTTCTTCGTCATCCGGGCGGCAAGCTCCGACACGGTGGTTTCCTGAACAGCCGCCTCGTCGATCAGTTTGTCGTCCACGTCGGTGATGTTCACCACCATCGTCACGGTGTATCCACGGTGCGTCAGGTACCTTTTGATCACGTCGAAGACGATCGGCCCGACGGCGTGACCGATGTGGCAGGGCTTGTACACCGTCGGCCCGCACAGATAGATCCCCACCTTGCCCTTTTCGATCGTCTCGAACCGCTCTTTTTCCTTCGTCAGCGTGTTGTAAACCCGAATGCCCATCGTGCCCGCTTTCGCTCCTCCAGATGATTGGAGTCCGATTCAACCTGTGAATGTCGACAGACGACTCAAGTCGCACATACGTTGCGCAGCTTGGTCTGCAGAATCAACGATGCTCCAGAAGTACCACCGACGTGCACGCGATTCCGTCCCGATTGCCGACCGGGCCAAGCCCCTCGTTCGTTTTCGCTTTCACGTTTACACACGACCGCGGCAGTTCCAGCAGCTTCGCGATCGACTCGGCCATCGGCGTCTTGTACGCCGACAGATTAGGGCGCTCGGCGTGAATCACAAGATCGACATTCACCGCCCTGAACCCCACTTCGCCAACCCTCGCGACTACGTCGACCAGTAACTCGCGGCTGTCGATATCCTTGTTCGCCTCATCCGTATCGGGAAACAGCTCGCCGATGTCGCCCAAACCGGCCGCACCCAACAGCGCGTCGCACAACGCGTGAAGCACCGCATCGCCGTCGCTGTGACCTAGCAACCCGCGCCCGTAATCAATCGTCACCCCTCCAAGCACCAGAGGACGGTCGCTCACCAAGCGGTGAATGTCATATCCGATCCCGACACGCATTTGTTGAGGCATGGATTTTTCTTCCAATTGCTCATCGTTGCCATTGACCGCAAGGTGGCTACACTAAGTTCCATGGCGGATCAAATCAAGGTTCTGTTCATTTGCACGGCGAATTGCTGCCGATCGCAACTGGCTGAAGCGATCCTTCGTCATCTCGATTCGGACAACTTTCTCGCCCTCAGCGCCGGATCGCACCCGGCAGGCTACGTCCACCCACTCGCCATCGCCGCAGCGGACGCCCTCAGCATGCCCATCGAAAACCAGCATTCCAAAAGCTGGATCGAGTACAAAGACCAACCCATCGACATCGTCATCACCGTCTGCGACGCAGCCGCAGCCGAAGTCTGCCCCCTCTGGACCGGGCCGTCCGTTGTCGCCCATTGGCCCATCGCCGATCCGGTCGGCTTTCCGGGAACTCAAGAGGAACGCATCGCAAAGGCCATCACGGCTGGCGAGAACATCAAGGCGAAACTTGAACAGTTGGTCGCGCTCGACATCCGAAATCTCACCCCAGACGCGCTTGCCGAACAACTCAACGCCATCGGGCAACAGTGAGACCCCACTGCCCCCCGCGCAATCAATTCGTCGAGTATCGAACGGTTACGTGGCTGGTGGCCTATCGGGTTGTGACGAGCGAGGATCTCCCTCGGGCGCCAGAGCGGTGATGGCTGCGTAGATCTTTCGGCTGGCGGCGGTCAGGGTGTCGCGGCCTTTCGCGTTGGCGAACTCGGATAGGTCAACCGCGGGCCCGAACACCAGGCGCGCATGATGCCGCCGGATCACCGATATGAAAATGCTCCGATGGTTGAACATGCCATCGATGTGAACCGGGATGACGCGTGCGCCCGTCCGAAGGGCAAGCATCGCCACGCCGTTCTTGAGGTCTTCCTCGCTCGGTTCCCCGCGTATGCCGCCTTGGATGAAGATCCCGATGGCATCACCTTGCCGAAGACACCGCAGCGCCGCCTTGGTCGCGCCCACATCGTGGTCGCCCCGCCGAACGGGGATGCACTCCGCGATTCGAATGAAGTGCCTGGCAAATGGCAGGTTGGTGTACTCTGCGGCGACCATGTATTTAAGCTGGCGATAGTTGCACGCTCCCATGATCAAGTTCGGATCAACCGGACAGACATGGTTGGCCGTGACGATGACCGGGCCGGTCCGCGGAATGGTGCACCGCCCCACGACCTCCAAGCGGTACCAGGATTTGACAAAAACCTCGTCGATGTTGCGAAAGAACGCATACAGGCCGCCGAGCGGACCGGTGCGAAGTCGAACGATCAGCGAGAGCGCCCCTGCCGAGAAGAGTAGCGCCGCCGCGCCGACCAGAATGTAGCCCGCCCAAGCGTCCAACCGCGACCATTGTGGTACCGCCAGCGCTCCGGTGGCGACCAGAACTCCACCCACGGTGGCGACGTTGTACACGCCGAAGACTCTTCCCCGGTAGCGATCCGGGACGAAGCGTTGGAGCATCGCGTTGCAGGTCGCCGCGATGCCCGCCCCGAAGAGGCCTGCCACGAAAACAGAACACGCCCCGATCGTACTGGCGGTGGACGCCGATACCGGTACAAACACGCTGACCGCCAGTCCGAGAATCCCCACGCCTGCCCCCATCAGACTCCAGGTGATGGCGACTTCGCTACGCAGTGCGCTGCCCAGAAGCGTGATGATGACCGCGCCGATCACCAGCCCCGATCCGATCCACACCGGAAACCGGGCCATCTCCGAGAACCCACCGTGATACACCTCTTTGACGACGGCTGGAATGACGCTCCTGACAACCGCTCCGGATACCCAGAACACGACGCCCACAGCGATGATTCCTGCGATGCGTCGGTGGTTCTTGATGTAGCGCCCGCCCGAGACGATGCTGTCGAACACGCTGTCCCGTGGTGAATCAAGTCGACCCGACGCTTCGCGCGGCGAAACGCTGATCCACGCCAAGCACATCGCGCTGAGTGCGAAAGTTCCGGCATCAAGGTGGAAAGCCAGTTGGATGAGTCCTGCGTCGGCGAGGGCGCCGCTGATGAGCGTCGCGAACATGGTTGCGATCATTCCGAGACCGCCGATCATTGCGTTGGCGGACACGAGTTCCTGATTGCCCACCAGCGTCGGAACCATGGCCGCCCGGGCAGGGGAGAACATGGCGGCGAACAGGCCAACCAAGGCGAGCGGAATGTAAGGCCCCCACGCGTCGCCGAACCACAGCGCGCACCGGTCGATGAGCGTTAGAAACACGAGCATGATCGCCACGCGGGAAAGATCGGCGGCGATCATGATCCACCGTCGCGGGATCCGATCCGCCATCACGCCCATCAACCATCCGACGGCGAAAAAGGGCAACATGAACATAAACGTCATGCGGGCCTGCATGGGCGTGATGTCCACGTTGGGATCCAGACCGTGGCGATGTGCCAGTATGGCCATCTCGGAAAGATGGTCGCCCACGGCGCTGATTCCGTACGCGCACCAGAGCAGGACGAAGTTGCGGTTCGATAAGAGTGACTTGATCGTCGGATTCACGCTGACCCCGTCTCGGTGAGCACGATTTATGGGTAGTCGTGTCCGATTGCAAGCCCATCGCCCAAAAAGAAGGCGACAACTCGCTTCATCGCGGGGGCTAAGATCGAGTCTCAACATGGTGAGATGTGGACTTGCTGCCCCGATTCAGCCGTCACGATCGTGCCGTCCGGAGAACGATCATTCGGTCAGATGGAACTTGCGCGATCAAGAAAAACGTTCGGCAATTGCAGCAATACCTCAAGCAGCGACTCGGACGATCCGATGATTGCCCGGAAACTGGTATTCTCGGCAAGTCACGTTTAGTTATGGAGACAACGTATGAACACGAAATTCCGATCAGCGACCTCGTTCGGTGGTAAGTCGACGAAGGTCCGCAAGACCACGGCTACGGCAGGCAAGGTTACCGCCCGCGGCTACAAGAACCTGTGCAACACGTTCAACCAGAAAATCGCGTCGTACAAGACCCTCTGCGGTCAGGCGACGGGAATGGCCAAGGGAACGCGACCGACGGCAGCCACGCTGAACACGTTCGCGAAATGGATCGAAAAAGGCGCCGTGGTTCACAAGGTGAGCCCCGCTCAGGTCCGGAAGTGGGCCAACACCACCCAGACGTTCAAGACCCCCACCTCCGCCAAGAACGCACTCTGCCGCTGCTTCGGCAAGACGACCATCAAGGCCGTCACCACCGAGAAGAGCGGAGCGTTCCTCGTTGCATGCTCGCCCGTCGTAAAGGGCAAGCCGTTCAACTTCCCTCGCTAAGAAACTAGCGCAAAAAGAGCGCAACCGGTGCGCTAACCCGCGATGGCGGGAATGTTCTTTCAGCAACAGGACTCACCGCCGCCAGGCGGGGACAACGTGACAAGCCACCAGGCGGCCCGACGATTCGGGCCGCCCTTTTTTGTAGTCACGCAGCCGTGTTGCGCCCAGCCGGAGATCTGCCGTCACGGAGTTCGTCGGCGCGCAGCATCTCATTCCGCGACCGTCGCGGTTAACGCGGGTGCATTTTTTTTGGACTGGTTCAGTCGATGACGTTGGCCGGCGCTTCGACTGTTTCGTCGACACGCTGTTGGGTCGACTGTTCGCCATCGAACGAGAACAGCATCGGATCCTCGTCGATGGTGGCGTAGACGTGGACCGGCCTTCGCCAGATACGGTGGAGGTGCTTCAGTGTCTCGACCACGTACTTGATTTCAAGATCCACGCCGAGGTGACGTTGGGCCAGGCAAAGCTCGCCACGATTGCGATAGTTGCCATCGACAACGTACATGTACGGCCGAGCGTGGTTGGTCAGCATAAAGAGGAGTTGCTGTTTGATCTTTTCGAAATCACGGCTGACGGCCACCATTCGACCGGTGGCGGGGTCCTGCCGGTACTGATACAGCTTCTGATCTTCCATGAATTCGGGCGTGAGAAACGCATCGATGAACGTCACGTCGTTGTAGATGCGTCGCACCTCGAAGATCTTCTGTCGCCCCGGCGAGCCGCGTCCCACGACGCGCCCTGCGGGTGGCTCGCACGTTTTCCACGCCCGGCGTTCGTCCATCCGATCGCAGCGGTCGTATTCCAACCCGTGGCGTCCGGTATTCCACCGGCGTTCGATGTCGCGGAACAACTCGATGCCAAGTTTGTAGGGGTTCAGGCGCCCGGGTGAGGTCGCCAGCGTTCCGGAGTGGTGCTCGCAGTAGGTGATGACCTCATCAGCCTGAAGACAGTAGCGCGTCATGATGGTGGAATGCCAATAGCTCGCCCACCCCTCGTTCATGATCTTGGTCTGCCCTTGAGGCGCGAAGTAATAGGCTTCCTCGCGGATGATTGAGAGAATGTTCGACTCCCAGTCCGCTAGGGGCGCGTTCTGAAGCAGGAACATGAGCACATCGCGAACAGGCTCGTGCGGATAGCGTGATTCCTTGGCATCGCGATCGTCGATCTTTTGCTGCTCTTCGTCGGCGAGTTGATCGGGGGGGTTGATGTATCGGTCCATGTAATCCTTGGCCGGATACCGGGTGGCGTCGGTGCTGTTCTCTTCGGGTTCTGCGCTGCGGAGGGGGGTCCGTCGGACGAAGAGCGAATGCGGATCGATCAGATCCTCGAGCGCCAAGCAGGTGTCGATGAACTGCTCGACTTCTTCCAACCCGATGCGCTCGATGTAGCGGCGAACGCGGGTCGCGTGGTTCGCCATGTCGTCCATCATGTTTCGATTGGTGCGCGAAAACCACACGTTGTTCTTGAAAAAGTCGCAATGCCCGTAGACGTGGGCCATGACGGTCTTGTAGTCGACATCGAAGCTGTCGTTGAGCAGGTAGGCGTAGCAGGGGTCGTTGTTGATGACCATTTCGTAAATCTTGCCCAACCCGTACCTGCTGGTCCGCTGAAGGCGTTCGTATTCCATTCCGAACCGCCAATGCGGGTATCGCTGGGGGAATCCTCCGTAAGCAGCCACCTGCGAGATCTGGTCCGGGCTCAGCATTTCGAAGATGGTCTCGTAGAAGTCGAGCTCTTCGGTGCGGGCGTACTCGGCGATTTGGACGGCCCATTCGGCAATGTGTTTCGGCAGGCGTGTGCTGGCGCTGGGGTCGGACATGTGTCACCTTTGGATGCAGGCGGTCAACGACCGGCTGCGAAAAACGCCTTGATGCTGTCGTAAATATCGTCCTTACTGTTCACACGGCTTGTGATCAGTTGTTCCTCGTCCGCGAGATGCTCGTGCAACACGTTGATGAAATTACCGCTTCCGTAAGCGCTGGCCACCTGGCAGTATCCGAACATGTTGCTGATGGGCAGCAGGTATTCTCGGAGCATGGCGCAACATTCTCGGCTGTCCGATTCGCTGCTGTTGTCGCCGTCTGAAAAATGGAACAGGTAGATGTTCCACTCTTCGGGGACGTATTCCTGTTCGATCATGTTTCGGGCGAATCGAAACGCGCTGCTGATGCGCGTGCCGCCGTCTTCGCGCAGACGATAGAAGGTCTCTCGATCGACTTCGCCAGCTCGAACGTCGTGCACCACGTAACGACTTTCGATTCCCTCGTAGTTTCGTCGCAGCCAAGCGTCGATCCAAAACGCCTCGAGGCGAACCAGTTCCTTCTGTTCGTCACCCATGGAACCCGAGACATCCATCATGTAGATAATGACCGCGTTGGATTGCGGGCTGGTGACCGACTTCCAACTTCGGAACATCTTGTCCGATCGCTCGAAGATGATGCGCGGGTTGTCCGGGTTGTACGTGCCGGTCATGATCTGGCGGCGTAGCGCTCTGCGATACGTGCGTCGAAAATGGCGTAACGATTCCGGGCCGGTCCGACGAATGCCGCTGTACCGATCCTTGATGCTCGTAATGCGTTTTCGGCCTTTGGGCTCGATGCGCGGCAGTTCGAGTTCCTCGCCGAGCAGGTCCGCCAACTCGTCAAGACTTACTTCGACCTCGAAAATATGGCGTCCCTCGTTCAGCCCGCCGGGTCCCAGCCCTTCGCCGTCGCCGTCGGCTTGGTCTCCGGGCTTGCCGTCGCCGGCGCCGACGCCCGAATCGCTGTTGTCGCCATAGCGAAAGGACGGCGTGTCGATCCCGACGACGGGAATGGAGATCGTGCGAGCGCCCTCGCGTCCGAGAAGCTCGCCACGGGTGAGAAACTTGCGCAGATCCTCGCGAATCTTACCCTTGACGATCTGGCGAAACCGCTGGTGATCTTTTTCGATATGCGACGACATGGTTCCAGTTCGACCGTCAGCCGCTCCTTTTCGTTGGCACACCGTTCACACCCAACGCGCCAGCGCGGGGGGTGAATAAATCGGCATCGCGGGCGCGTCGTGACCGGACGCGCTACTCGTTGCCCTGCTGGGCGTCCCCACGTGCGAAGATGCTGGCGACGTAGTTGAGCACGTCGGTCGCACTCGTATCGTTGTATCCGAAGTACTTGATGAGTCGCTGCTTGACGACGTCGATCTTGGCTTGGGTCTCGTCATCGACGACGCCCGAAACCACGTTCTTGAGCTTGATCGTGTCGCGTTGATCTTCAAACAGCTTTAACTCGAGTGCTTTGTGCAATCGTTCGTTGCTCTTGTAATCGAACTTCTTGCCCTCGAGCGCGAGCGACCCGATGTAGTTCATGATCTCCTGCCGGAAGTCGTCCTTGCGCGATTCGGAGATGTCGATTTTATCCTCGATGGATCGCATCAGACGCTCGTCCGGTTCTTCATCCTGCCCGGTGTACTTGTTGCGAACCGTCTCGTGCTGAGTGTACGCCCGAACGTTGTCGATGTAGTTCGAGCACAATCGTTTGATGGCGTCTTCATCGGCACTGATGGCCCGCTGCACCTCGGATTTGAGGATGTCCTCGTACTCCTGCCGGACCGTGCCAAGAAGTTCCTTGTACCGCTTCTTCGTATCCTCGTCGGTGAGCAAGCTGTGATGCTGCAAACCGCTCTCCAACTCGTTCATCACCATGAACGGGTTGATGCACTTCTCGTTGAGCGCCTGATCGGAGACCAGGGCGTTGGACAGCTTGTCCTGAATGTACCGCGGACTAATGCCCTGCATGCCCTCACGCGGCGCTTCAGCCCGTAGCTCGCGAACAGCGTCCTCGGTGAAGTTCGGCACGGACTTGCCTGTGTAGAGTTTGAGCTTCTGCATCAGCGTCAGACCGGCCTTCTTGGGCTCCTCCATGCGGGTCAGGATGGCCCACATGGCGGCGGTCTCGATCGTATGCGGTGCGATGTGGATCCCGCGAATTCGCTCGTTGTTGAAGTCCTTCTCGTAGATCTTCATCTCGTCCGCAAGCCTGACGCTGTAAGGCATGTCGATCTTGATGGTTCGATCTCGGAACGCTTCCATCAACTCGTTGTTCTGCAGCTTCTTGTACTCCGGCTCGTTGGTGTGCCCGATGATGACCTCGTCAATGTCGGTCTGGGCGAATTTCTTGGGCTTGATGGAATGCTCTTGGGACGCGCCCAATAGATCGTACAGGAACGCAACGTCCAGCTTGAGCACCTCGATGAACTCGACGAGGCCGCGGTTGGCAATGTTCAACTCGCCGTCGAAGTTGAACGCACGCGGGTCACTGTCGGACCCGTACTCGGCGATCTTTCGATAGTTGATATCGCCGGTCAGTTCCGTCGAATCCTGATTCTTCTCGTCCTTGGGCTGGAAGGTCCCAATGCCGCGACGGTCCTTCTCGCTGAGGATCAGCCGGCGGACAACCACATGGTCCATCACCTTGCGGAAGTTGCCGTCGTACTTGAGCAAAAGGTCTTCGAACATTTTGCGACAGAACGGATCAAGTTCGCCCTCAGCCCGAATCTGATGCAACTCGTCCATGTCCTTGTTGAGCGTTTCGAGAACCTCCTTGCGGGCATTGCGAGGAATGAGAAGCAGGGGTTCTTCGTGCATTGGGCACGGCTGAAACGTGGATTCGCCGCTCTCACCCGGAACGTTCCAACTGAACGTGTACAGCGCGCCTTCTTCGAGGCGAGAGTAATACTCCAAGCCCTTCTTGATGAGGCGAACGATCGTGCTCTTGCTCGACCCGACAGGTCCGTGCAGAAGCAGAATGCGCGATTCAGGGCCGTAGCCGTGAGCGGCGGATCGCAGGAAATCCACCAGCGACATCAGCGCGGGTTCGAGACCGAAGATCGCATCCTTTCCGTTGTCGATTGGATCGGCGAAGAATTTGTAGCGCACGTACTCGCGGCGCAACCGCGTGAACCGCTCCGTGCCGAAGTGTACGATCATGTCGTACACGCGCTGAAACGAGTTTCGAGCAATCGCCGGACGGGCTACGACCATGGAGAGGTAGTCGTCGAAAGACCCCTCCCAGTGGTGCTCGCGGAACCGTTTGGGGTCCAACTTCTTTTCGACGATCGAGAAGATGTCTTCTTTGGTGGCCATCAGAGCCTACCTCCATCTAGGCTAACATCGTCAGGGCGCAGCAGCGTTTCAGGATCGCGATGTACGGTCCTTCACCCTGCGCCAAGCCCACACTGCACCCGGCCCCTCCGCAGTCGTTATCTGTTATCGGTTCGAGCGACGTGGAGCTTGGTACACTCTTCGTTTCAAACCCTTTCCCAATCAATCGTAAAACGCGCCGAGTGGCAAGTCAAGAATTCGGCGTATTATGGGACGCGGTTACACATTCAACCACAACATGAGACGGTCCGAGTAGTTCGGGCGGCTTATCGGGTCGTGGTGCGTACGGCAGACACTGCCAAGTGCTACGTCGATGCGGGTGATGGTGAACAATCCTGCGCGACGCGCCACGTCGCGCCGTCGCGTACGACGCGGCGATAGAGCGTGTCGCGTTCGACGGGAACGCAGTCGGCTTCGGTGATCAACCGTTTCATCTCGTCGATCGAGAGTTCCTGGTGCGTCGTGTTTCCACCACCCTCCCGCTTGGTGATGTCGTAGTACACAACCGTCCCGTCGATATCATCGACCCCCCAGTTCAAGCTAACTTGCGATAACTTGGGCGTCTGCATGATCCAAAAAGCCTTGATGTGCGGAATGTTGTCTGCCATCAAACGACAGACAGCCAGTGTTTTCAGGTCTTCCAGACCGGTCGGGCCGGGCAGATGATCCAGGGCGCTGTTGTCCGGGATGAACGAGAGCGGAATGATGCAATTGAAATGGGCATTCCCATCAGCCAGCGATTCGTCCTGGTGTTGGCGAAGCTTGATCAGATGGCGGACGCGTTCCGATCTTGTTTCGACGTGTCCGTAGAGCATGGTGGCGTTGGTGAAAATGCCCATTTGGTGGGCGGTGCGATGGACGTCGAACCACTCAGCCTCGCCGACTTTGTTCTTGAACGCTTCGTCGTGAACGCGGTCGTCAAAAATCTCAGCCCCACCACCGGGGAGCGATCCGAGACCGGCGTCGCGCAGCGCTGCCAGCACCTGCGCGATCGATTGGCGGGGTTTGGTGATGCGCGTGAAGTGGATGATCTCGATGGCGGTGAAGGCTTTGATGTGCATCTTCGGGCATGATGCGCGAATCGCCTTGCAGAGGTCGAGGTAGTACGAGAACGGCAGTTTGGGATGCAAGCCGCCGACGACGTGAATCTCCGTCGCACCAGCATCGTACGCTTCGATCGCCTGGGTAACGACCTGGTCCACGCTCAGTTCATAGCCGTCGTGGTGATCGCCACCGTCACCGCCGAGAACCGTCAAGCGGCTCGTGTCTGTCGCGGCCTCCTTCGAGAACGGACGATAGAAAGAGCAGAATTTGCACCGCAGGACGCAATAGTTAGTGTAGTTGACGTGTCGATTGACGTTGAAGTACGCCCGCCGGCCGTTGAGTCGCTCGCGAACCATGTTGGCGAGTTGGCCGAGGGTGTGAATGTCGCGCGTTTCGTACAACGCCAACCCGTCGTCGAAAGAAAGTCTTTCGCCAGCGTCCACCTTGGCAGCAATGTCGCGCAGTTGCGGATCCATGTCGTCGTGCCCGAAGTCCCAGGCCCGTCAGCACGGACGGGCCGGACGGAGTATAGGTCTGCCCGAAGGTTGTCAGCAACACGTCGGTCCATCGAAATGCACGGGGCGGGCGGGCAGGCGACCTAACCGCTTGCGTATCAATCGGTTACAATCCGTGCGGCAATTCGGCGGTCACGACGCGCGGGGCGTGAATGGGTTTTGTTGTCATCCGTTGGTCTGGTTGAGGTGTCCCAATGGTCGGACGCCGCGGGCGACGTCGCCTGCCATCTGGACGAACGGAACGGAGTGTGGAGACATGGTGAAACGCAAGCGACAGGTCAATGCGAGCGCGGTTCTCTTGGTCATCGGTTTGGTTACGCTCGGCGGGTGCGTACGACGAGAAGAATCGATCACGATCCACGAGGATGGTTCCGTGGATATTGTTGTCGAGGCTAGCGGCGATCGGGCAGACATGGAGGATGGATTGCCCGCGTTGGCACGGGCGCCGGGGTGGACGTTCACGCAACATCTGGTCACGGAGGAGAATGGCAAGCAGAAGATCAACCGAAAGCTTGCGAGGACGGTCAAGCCGGGAGACGGGTTGCCTGATACGTATCCGGTGGCAGACGATTCAGCATCGCCGCTTCTGGTCCAACATCCGACGACGTTGGAGGTTGAGGAGCGAGCCGACGGAACCTATTTTCATTTCCGCCGCGTGTACCGTGCTCGGCCTTGGGCGTTCGTCAACTATTGGTGGTCGTCGTTCTATGAGTCATTCGCAGGCCAAAAACCGAACGAGATGCCCGACGAGAAGAAAGAAGAGTTCGTGCGGGGTTTGATTGATGCGGAGTGTCACGAGCGGGCGGAGTTTGTCAAGAACGCAGCCGCGGCGCTTGATCCGCCTCTTTCGCAGGATGTGGAGCTTTCGATTCTGCAAGCCGTCACTGATGTGGTGCGGACGACGGACGTGCAAGGCTTGTTGGAAGCGTTGTCTCAAGACGAAGACGCGGACGACGGCGACAGCGGTTCAACGCTGCGCGCGATCGCCGAGGGTGTGGACAATGGCGTTGCGGATGCGATAGAGGAGACACTGAGGCGTAGCGGTGAAAGTCGACGCCGGATCGCTGATTTCCAGGAGCATCACGATCGGGAGCGTCGCCGGTTCGCGTTTACCAAGGACTACGAGGACGAATCGTGGGATATTCAACTCACCATGCCCGGCAGGGTGGTAGGCCACAACGGCAAGGTGACGGACGACGGTGAGATTCAATGGGAGTTTGATGGCAAGCAGTTTTTCGATCGCGATATCGTCTTGATGGCGACGTCGGTGGTGACGCGTGATGATCGTTAAGCGACTTTGGGGGCTGGGAAGGAACGCGTGCCGCGCGTTGGACGAATGGGGCGCTTCGTGATTGCCAGCGAAATACGAGATCGGTTCGAGGAGCACCGGGATTCTGTGTATCGCTGGGCCTACCGCATTCTGGGCGATCACCACGACGCGCTCGACGCGACGCAGGAGGTTTTTGTCAAATGGTGGTCCGCATGGCGAGATCGTGACGCACCGGAGCATCCGGTTGGATGGCTTCGCCGGGTGACGATCAATCACAGTATCAACGTGGTCCGTGGGGCGCGCCGCCGGTCAACGCGCCAACCCGAGCAAAGGCCGCGGGGGCTGTCGCCGCTGCAGCAAGCGGAACGAAGCGAATTGGCGGACGCGGTGGTGGACGCATTGGATCAGGTCAGCGATCAACAACGAGCGGTGCTGTTCGCCAAGGTCTACGACCACTGCACGTTCGCCGAGATCGCAGCGCAGATGAATCTGGCGGTTCCGACGGTCAAGACCCACTATCTCCGGGCGCTGCGGGGCGTGCGACGGTCGCTCGTTGGTTCAGGAATGGTCGAGGGAGCAGAACATGAACTGTGATGACATTCAAGCCAGCCTGGCGGACTATCTGGGAGACGAACTATCGTCCGGCGACTCAGCCGCATTCGAAACACATCTGTTGTCCTGCCACTCGTGTCGTGATGACGTGTCGGCTTTGCGCACGACTTTGGACGCACTGAATCAGTTGGAGGCAGCGCCGGAGGTGCCGACGGTTGCTGCGGTTTTCGGCAGCCGGCGGTTGCGCGGGCTCGGCTACGCTGCTGTGCTGCTGCTCGGCGTGGGGTTGGGATGGTGGCTGAAACCGACAGACGCGCGCGAACACGTTCAGCGTGGTGTGGTCGATTCGACGGCGCTCGTCGCAGGCGAGCGATACGGTGTGCATCCCTCGTGGATCACCGCGTCCGGCGCGTCGGCGAACGACCCCAGCGTGTCGCGTTTTGCGCGAAATGTACTTGAATTCTCCCGGGCGCTGTCGCGATCGACTCGCCGGTAACACCATGACAGCATGGGGTCACTTCGGCGGTAGGACGCGACGACCGGACCGGTCAAGCAGGCGGTTCGATGCGTTCCTTGTCGAACATGTAAGGTCGCAGCGCCTTGGGAATGGTGATGGTTCCGTCGGCGTTCTGGTTGAGTTCCAGGATGGGGATCAGAATCCTCGGCGACGCGATCACCGTGTTGTTGAGCGTGTGGCAGAAGCGCACTTTCTTGTTGGCGTCGCGGTAGCGCAGCATGAGGCGTCTGGCTTGAAACTCGTGAAAACGCGAGGCTGAGTGCGTTTCGCCGTAGCCGTTTCGCGACGGCATCCATGTCTCAATGTCGAACTTTCTGATCTGTCCCTGGCCAAGATCGCCGGTGCACACGTCGACCACGCGATAGGGCAGCTCGAGGGCTTGGACGACGTCTTCGGCGTTCTTCAGGATGTCGTCGTGGAATCTCTTGCTCAATTCGACATCGTTCGCGCAGATGATGACCTGCTCGACCTTGTCGAATAGATGGATGCGGTAGAGACCGGCTGTGTCCTTTCCGGCTGCCCCCGCCTCGCGTCGAAAACAGGGACTGGTCGCGCACATCTTGATGGGAAGTTCGTCTTTCGTCAGGACTTCGTTCTGACGATACGCGGTCAGCGACACCTCGGCTGTTCCGACGAGGGACAGCTCGTCGCGCTCGCAGAGATAAGCCTGGTCGCGTCCGGTCGGAAAATAGCCCGTACCGGTCATCATGTCCTCGCGAACCAGGACGGGCACGGTCATGGGCAAGAACCCCCGTTTGACCATCATGTCTTGGGCGAGCCGTAGAACCGCTTGATGCAGCAACGTGCCGTCGCCCTTTAGGACGTAGTTGCGCGTGCCTGCGAGGCGGACGCCCCGCTCGACGTCGATGATGTCGAGGGCGCTTCCGAGGTCGATATGATCTTTGGGCTCGAAGTCAAACGTTGGCACCTCACCGACGCGTCTGATTTCAACGTTGTCGGTGTCGTCCTTGCCGACGGTGACCGCAGGGTCCGCCGGCTGGGGGATGGTGAGCATGAGCGACTGGAATTCTTCGGTGACCGCGCGGCTTTGATCCTCGAGCGTCTTGATGCCCGTTTTGATCTCGTTGAGCTCCTCCTGGATCTTGGCTGCCTCGCCTTTGAGTTGCTCGGCGGTCTTACCGCTCGCAATTGCTCGTTGATGCCAGTCGGATTTCGGGTTTCGGTAAAGCGCGAGCTGTTGACCGCCCTCGCGACTTCTCGTGCGCAAAGCGTCGAGCTGCTGCTGAAGCTTGCGTCGGTCGGCGTCGACGGCGACGAGTCGATCCACGTCGCAATCGATGTGCTTGGCGGCTGCGGCTGCCTTGATGAGCCCTGCATTCTCGCGAACGAATTTGATATCGAGCATGAACGAGCTTCCATTTTCGGTGGCTGGGTCGTCGATCCTGGGCGCGTTGTGGCGAAAGGACAGGCGGCTGTCAAGCCCGGAGCGGACATTGTCCCGGCGGGGCGACCGGCTTAAACTTGTCAACGTCATGGGTGTGACGATCGACATCATCAGCATTGGGGCGTTAAGTCGCAACGTGTTCTGGAACGAAACGGGGGCGGTTCGCCCGTCGCACGCAACCACAACGCTGATTCGCGACGGCTCGACGAGCATTCTTGTCGACCCATCATTGCCCGCCGAGGTGGTGCGTCATCGCCTGGATGAACGAGCCGGACTGAAGCCCGAGCAAATCGATGTCGTGTTCCTGACGAGTTTTCGACCAGCCCATCGCCGCGGGCTTGCATTGTTCGAGGAATCGACCTGGCTGATGGGCGAAGTCGAACGCACCGCGATGGCGGACTCACTGAATGCCGTTTTGGAAGGCGGCACCAAGATCGTCGACGATGTGTCGTACGAGGAAGTGCAAGCTGAACTTGAGGTTTTGGGGCGCATTGAGGTTTCCGCGGACAAGCTGACCGAATCGGTGGATTTCTTCCCGTCCTATGGTGCGACGCCCGGCAATTCGAGTTTGTTGATCAAGGCTGCCAAAACGATCGTGGTGGCTGGCGATGCCATCGTCTCGCGCGGACACTTCGATTCGGGTCGAGTATGGGACCGTTCTGTCGACCCGACGTCCGCGAAGGAATCGTTCGTGGAACTTTGCGAGATTGCGGACGTGGTCGTCCCGGGGCACGACAACATCATGCTCATTGGATAACAAAATACAAACTTCCGTTGGAAGCGGCGCGCCCGAGCCGGTATGATTGCAAACAGGAGCCGGTTGCGGTCTCGCTATACGCCGACCGCGGCAATCAGTCTCGTCCGGGTCGATCCGAAATGCCCAAACGAAATGTCGTTCAAAAGTTTCTCGTTGCGTTTCTCTGCACGACGACGGTGGTGTTTGTCGTGTTGCGCACCGAGTTGATCGAAAGGGTTTCCTATTCGATCGAAAGTGGACGGTTGCGGGCGATGTCGGAAGCGGTCCCCTCGGCGGACCTGGTCGATCAGTTCAATGCCCCCAATCGGATTGTGGCCAACCTGGTCACGCCCGCGGTGGTTCAGATCACGACGGTGCGCACGATCAGCCTTTCGGAAAGCCTGGCCGGAGCGTCCGGCGTGTCTGCCTCGGGTGAAGCCACCAGCGATTCGTCGGATTTTGAGGCTTTGCGTCCCCGGGAGAACGCAAGCAACGACAGTGAAACCGGCGGGCAGACCTTTTTCGAAGCCCACGAGTTGGGCAGCGGGTTCATTTTTGACGCAAAGCACGGCTATATTCTGACCAACCACCACGTGACGGACGGAGCGTCGGAAATCCGGGTCCATCTTGACGATGGCCGCCGCTTAATCGCAACGATGGTGGGCAGTGACGCTGCCACCGATCTTGCGGTGTTGCAGATCTCGGCGGACCGGCTGCATCAGGTCGAGTTCGGCGACAGCGGATCGTTGGGCGTTGGAGACGACGTCTTCGCGATCGGCAATCCGTTTGGCCTTGAGGGGACGTTTAGTCGCGGCATCGTCAGCGCGCTGGGACGTTCTACGGTGATGATCCGCGATGTGGCGTATCAAGGTTTTATTCAGACCGACGCGGTGATCAATCCGGGCAACAGTGGCGGACCTCTGGTGAATCGCCGTGGGCAAGTCATTGGTGTGAACACGGCCATCGTGACGAATTCGGGCGAATTCGACGGCGTGGGTTTTGCGATTCCGTCGTCGCGGATCGTGCGATTGATCCCAAAACTCATCCACGAGCATAAAATCGTTCGTGGATTTCTCGGCGTTAGTACGGTCGATCTTCGTGACGATCGCGACGTCGTCGAGGTTCTTGGCTGGGACGGCGATTACGGCGTGGTGGTCAAGTATGTCGAGCCTGACAGCCCGGCAGACCAAGCGGGTTTGCGTCGTCACGACGTTTTGATCGAAGTCGACGGCCAGCGCATCACAAGCGTGTCGGAGCTGTTCGACACCATCGCGATGATCAAACCGGGCACGAGCGCCAACGTCGTCTATTGGCGTGAAGGCGAGCAGATCGCGGCTGACGTGGCGCTCGTTGAGCGACGCAGCGGGAACTAGCGTGGTGTCAGCCCTCAATCTGTGGGTGGCTGGCAACCGCATGTCGTGTGCCACTGCTCTAGAGCAGTGCCCTGGGCTTTGGCCATTTTTCGTTGAGGGCGCTTCCGGGCTGATGGCCGTTTGAT
>CAYQFV010000061.1:0-7847 GCA_964416845.1 uncultured Phycisphaeraceae bacterium
TTCCGGTGGGGGGGTTGGATTGTTCGTCCGCGGCCGTCGGTCATGGTCGGTCGCTTCGTGTTCAGCAGGGCGCTTGGCCAAGAGCGCCAACACCGCCAGTGTCTGCCGCTGTGCAGGTTGCTCTGTCTTTGGGATCCGCATCCTGCAAGCACCTCGTTGCGTCTTGGGTACCGAATGGGGATCCGAACAGCAAGGCCGGCTCACTCGCCCAGTCCATGAAGTTGCGGTGCGTCAACATCGGAGCATCGTAGACGCGCGCGAACACAGATCCACCATCGCCTGCGTTTCCGTTCGCAAAAACGCGGCCAAAGGCTCGCAGCAGTCGCTGTTTTTCCCCGTCCATGCCGCGTCCCTCGCGCTCGAGCCGACCCTCGACGTACGTGTCCCAAAGGACACGATACCGATCGCGCTGAAGGTTTTGCCGCGACGGCTGGCCGGAGAAGGCTTCGCGCACGTATCCGAACCGTTCGTCCAGCATGTCCGCTACGTGCAGAAGCTCACGGCGCATCAGTGCGACGGGCCGCTCCGTTTCGAGGAACGACTGGGGGCAGACTTGAATGACGAGTGTTCTACCAACGCGAGCCCCGCCGCTCTTGCTTGCCTGCACGAGCAACTCGGCTGATTCCGCCTTCCGCCTCGCTGCTTCTCGAACAACACATCGATCCACCAGTTCGCCGATCAACGCCCTTTCTGCCAGAAGCCCTGCAACAAACCGATCGAACCCCAGCTTTGTGAAGAACTTGCGAAACACTGGGACGAATTCACGCTGCCGGAGTTCTTCATCCGGAATCTCGTAGAGCGGATCGATGACCCGATGAAGCTCGCACTCCATCTGCTCATCCGGCCGGACGGCGAGAAAGACAGCCGTCTCAACGAGAGATTGTTCGTATTGAATCGTCGACATTTGGCGTTACCGGTTCTTGCTACCCGCAATGTTCGTGCCCAGTTGGACAAACTGATCATCCGCTTGGCCGTCTCCACAGCCCGCGGACCCGCATGAAATCTGTGTGTCGAGTACGGGGTCGGGCGTCCGGAGTTCCAGCGTCGCCGGTCCGGCGTGAACGTCGAAGTGGCTGCACTCAGCTTTGACGAAGGCGTCCGCAAACCGAGCAAACGCGCCGAACAGCCCGTCGGCATCCGCCTCTCTGACATGATGAGCAAACGCCGGCAACCACCGAGCCAAGTGATCGCGCAAGAAAGATCGCTCCGCATCCCTGCAGACGTCAGCGTTTTCTTTGTCATGTTGTTCGAGCGCGTGTGCTTCCTTCGCACACAGGGCGCTCAAGAATTCACATTCAGCGGCGATGTGGTCAGGCCGACCGTCCGCGCCGTCAGCGATCTCCAAGCCGAACGCCCGGTAGAACCCCGCCAAGTCGGCAAGGTCCGACGCCTGGCGGATGATCTCGTTTCGACCGTACTCCATCTCATAGGTCGGACATGCCCCGCGCACGGCGTGTCCGAAAAGACTGTCGTAGCGCTGCTGAAGCTCGCGAAGCGCATCGCCAGAACAGCTTGCGAGACTTCTCACGGCCTCCTTCAAGGATTGTAATGGTGTTTTTGTTGTACTGTCCGCGTTCAGCAACGCATCCGGCCAGCGCTCCCATCGCCTGGGGTCGGCGAGCGTCGAAACGGTGTCTGCTTCGGGATACTGAAACCCGTGCGCGATCGCGCCGTACGCGGCTGCGCGCGCCCGCGATAAATCTGATTTTTCCACTGACGGAGAATAAGGCATACGGTGCTCCTGCTCGACCTAAATCGAGTTCGCGTGTTTGGCCGGTCGGACGTAGACGGGCTCCTCGACCTGAGTTCGGAAGATTTCCTTACCACCGCGGTTGAAGGCGATGACCGTGTCGTCGTACATCTCGTACTTCTTGCCGTCACGCTGAGCTTCGTAGACCTTGGGGCCTTCCTCGATCTCGTAGCGCGAGATGATCTGGTTGGATCGGCGGTACAGTTGCAACACGGCGAGAAGCTCGCGGTCAGGAGTGCGATATCGCTCGACCGCTTGCTCTGCACCCGGGCCAAACATCTGCTCGAGATACGGCAAGGGTACCCATCGCGGAGGGATGTAGTATCCGTTGGGTTCGGTTCCGAGCTGCGGATACAGCGGCAGGGCGACCTTCGCAACGTGCACCAAGTAATAGAGCGGATTCTGGCGATCTTCAATCCACGCGTTTTCCTTATCGACTTTGACCAACCCCTGCATGCGCACTTGGCCAATGCAGGCGGCCATGCAGCGCGTTTCCATCGGCGAACCGTTGCTCTCTTGATCCTTGCCTTCGACGCGTGGGTAACAGGCGATGCACTTCTCTGACGTCCGCGTCGTTCCGCGATACAGCGACTTCTTGTACGGGCACGCCTCCACGCACTTGCGGTATCCACGACACTCCTTCTGGTCGATCAAAACGATGCCGTCCTCCGGCCGCTTGTAGATCGCCGTCCGCGGACAGGCTGCCAAGCACGCAGGATAGGAGCAATGATTGCAAAGCCTCGCAAGATAGAAGAACCACGCCTTATGCTTCTTATCGCCCGACAGTTCCTCGCCGGACCCGAAGTCCATGGGCTTCGACTGCCCGTGCTGGGGCGTGTCTTCATGGATGTTCGGGAACCGCCACTCTTCATCGGTCGGCAGATAACCGAGCACCTGGTTCGGCTGATTGCCGCGGGCGACGGCATGAGGGACCTCGAAGAGGTTCTTGCCCGCAAACGTCCCGTATGGCTTCTTCGGATCACCGTTTGGCGCTCCGCCCCAGCGTTGTTCGCCTGGGTTGGCTTGCTCCAGCTTGTCGAGAATCTTCACATCCCAGTGTTGCGGGTATCCGCCGTACGGTTTGGTCTCGACGTTGGTCCACCACATGTGCTCCTGACCCTTGGCGAATGTCCAGGTGCTCTTGCATGCCATGGTGCACGTCTGACAACCGATGCACCGGTTGATGTTGATCACGAACGCGAATTGTTCTTTCGGGGATGCTTGCTCATACGGATACCGCATCCCTCGACCGAGTTGCCAGTTATAGACCGACGGCATGGTTTGCTCCTAGCGTTCCAATACGGGAAGGCTCATTCGCACTTCGGAAGACGACTCTTGCACCGCCTTTTCCTTGCGGCCGCCCCAAAGAGGGATTAACTCATCAATGATGTTTCGAACCGCGTCTTCGCCGAGCGTTCGATACGCCAGGAACGCCCCGGCATATCCTTGCGTCTGAAACATCTTCAGTATGCGTTCGGCACTGAAGCCACTTCGGATGTATTCCTCCACGAAGCATTCAGCCATGTCACGCATGGCGGCGTCGCTCGTGGTTTCGACGACGACACCGTGAAGCGTCATCGGATCGGTGGCATCTGGATCATCGTACGGCATGGTCTACCCTTCTTCTTCCTCTTCGTCCTCGCCACCGATGAAGCCGCCCGCAAGGTACCGCTTCATCACATCGTTTTCATTCGCCGGCGACAGCCCCGTGGTGGCTGGCGCCCAGATGCCCTTGCCCCCCAGTCCGCCGTCCTCCGCCTTGACCACGCGGACAAGCGTCTCCTTGGGCACGGTGTTGATCGCATGGTTGTCAGCCTCTCCCCCGAAGAAGAAGCCCATATAGACTTTCTTCTTGTGGAAGAGCGTATCGGTCTGGTGCATCGGCATGTGCCAGTTTCGGGTCAGGCTCTGCTGCGAACCGAAACGCAGATTAGCCTGATAGCCGTCGTCGCTCAGCGCCCGCCCATCCTTGCGGGTCTCTTGGGCCTTTACGCTCTTTTCCGTCGCAATATACGGAGCGTGCTTCATCATGATCACGCTGTAGGGATAGGCTGGGTTGTAAGTGACGCGCAACATCAGACGAGCCACTTTGTAAAACTCGTCGTCGGGTTTCCATCCACGATACGGTCGATCAGCCGGGTTCGCGTCGACGTGAACATAGTCTCCGTCGTTGATCCCCAGATCTCTGGCTGCCTGCGGATTGATATGAAGCTGACTCTCGCCGACGTACGGCGACCGACGGTCCATGCGTTCGGGATCGCCGAAATTGCTGTCATAGATCATATGCCAATCGACGTTGCTCCATTGTGAATGGACCTTGTGTCGAGTCTTTGGGGTCAGCATGTAGAAGCGGAACCCCTTCTCCCACAGGAAGTTCTTGGTCTGCTTGACCTGCCGCCACGGCATCTTAACGTTGCGTACCGTCCGCTCGTCCCAGTGCTCGGCGTCCGTGGGAATGCCGTAGTCTTCGGGGCGAACGTTGGGGTTGCTCGAAATGATGACGTTCGGCAGATAGGGTGTCGCCTCCGGTCCCTCGCGGTGGACAACGAAGTTCTCGCCGTACTCGATGGCTTCGGGCACATCGGTGTAGGCGTGCATCCGGCCGGTATCCGTGTGGAACGGCTCATCGTCGTGAACCTGTTCCCAGAACGGTATGCGTGGGTACGTTCTAAAGAGCATCAGCGCAGCACCCGGAGGTCCGTACTTGCCAGCCATGATGTCCGAAAGTTTGTAGCCGATCGTGGTGGTACACGTATCCAGCAGGCGTTGGATGTAGATGCCCCGTTTACCCTCATGCTCGAACTTGAACATGTCGTAGAATCGCTTGTCACCGATCTCCTCACCCATCGCTTTTCCGATGCCTGCGATAATGGTCAGATCGTCTTTGGAATCGAATACCGGCTTGATCCCGCCCTTCCAGATTTGGAGGAACGGGTTGGAACACGACGACGTGATCTCCAGGTCTTCAAACTCGATCCAACTGTTCGCCGGCAACCCGATGTCCGCGTATTGCACCGACGCCGTCATGACAATGTCTTGTGCAATGATCATCTCGATGTTCGGGTTGACGTTTTTGAACATGTCGTACGCGTGCTTGGCATTATTGAACAGATTGACGTTGTTGAAGTGCAGTGTTTTGGTCGGCGTCGGCATGTGCGTCTGACCGGTAAACACCTTGCGTCCCTTCGGCGTGTCAACGATCAGTGGGCGATCGCCGTGATTCCAGTACGCAGGCTCCTCGCCCTTGCAACGCAGATTGACCTTGACAGCCTTGCCGGGTGCGCTTTCATCGAGGTTCAAATCGAACGGATCTTCAGCCACCCAGCCCTTGAATCCCGGTCCAGTGGTTTTGCTTCCCTGGAAATTGGCGGCCTTGTAGTTACCAGCCCATGCATGAACGCCCGCGCCCTTCTTGCCGATGTTTCCGGTCAACATCATGGGCAGATACGCTGCGCGATTGGACTCGGTCGCGTGGAACCAGTGGTTAATGCCTTCCCCCTGATGAATCGCGACCGGACCGCCGTTTTGCGTCGTTTCCCAGATGTCCCGGGCCAGACGCTTGATCATCTCTTTCGGCGAGTGCGTGATTTCCGCAACCGTATCAAGGTCGTAATCCTTCAGGTGCTCCTGATACATGGTCCAGACAGTCTGCACCTCGACCTTGCTTCCGTCGACGAGGGTAATGGTCCATGTGCCTTCCAGCGTCGGATCAACGCCCTTCTTGACCATCCGTTGTCCAACTTCATCGCGCGTCAGCGCCGCAGGTTTGTTCGTTCTCGCATCCCAAACGACGCGATCGCCGATGATGCCATGCTGCTCTTCGGTCAACCCCTGTACCTTGAAACTCGGCCCGTCTTTGGCCAGGTCGCTCTTGTAGTTGGGGATGACTTCGTTGGCTCGGAGTCGTTGGAGATTGTCCGTCCGAACCAGCAGCGGGAAGTCGGTGAACTCTTTGATGAACTTCTCGTCGTACCACTTGTTGTCGATCATGCGGCGGGTGATGCCAAGGAACAGCGCAGCATCGGTCTGCGGCCGAATGGGCATCCAGTAGTCCGCCTTGGTACTGGGCGCTCCGTATTCAGGCGCGATGACCACGATGCGACCGCCGCGCTCCATGCACTCGATGAACCAGTGCGAGTCCGTCATCTTGTTCTCGACCAGGTTCTTGCCGTTCAGAATGATGAGCTTGCTGAACCGCAGGTCGTTGAAATCGCAATCGGAAGTCTGCAGCCCGTGCACCCAGGGATGCCCCGGAGCTTGGTCGCCATGCCAAGTGTAGTTGCTCCAGTTCCGGCCACCGCGCGCTTTGTCAGCGCCGACACCGCGAACGTGCGCGTCCAGCAACGACATTGAGTTGTTCAGACGATACATCCCGTACTTGCCGATGACCCCCAGCAGCCCCATACCGCCTCGCATCTTGAACGTGCGCGTGCCCGCGCCGCCCATGTCATCGACCATCTCTTTGGGATAGCCCTGCGCGAGAAGTTTCTTCGCGCCCGCGTCGCCGCTGTATCGCGTCGCCACCGCAACGTACGCCTTGGCGATGTACGGAAACACGTCATCCCAACTGATCCGAACGTGCTCGTCCGTACCACGGCTGTCGAACTTGTATTTCGCCCGGTTTCCGTCGACATCCAAATCGGGGTATCCCGCGTCCGCCCAGGCTTTCCACCCCTTGCGGATGATGGGATGTTTCAAGCGATAAGGGCCGTAGATGATCCGGTGGAAAGTGTAGCCTTTGGCACACTGTCGCGGGTTCCAGTTGACGGTCGCCTTGTTGCCGTAAATGTCCGCGTAGTCTTGGTAATCGTATTGGGACCCCATACGCGTGACGATTCCGTTTCGCGTGTATGCCAAGACGCGACACGAGTGAGTATCGTTCGGAGAACAAACCCAACTGAACGTCCCATCGTAGGCGTACTGGTCGCGATAGATCTTCTCCCAATCACGCGCGGGGTAGAACGCGAGCGGATTGGCGATGTCCGGGCGCGAGGCGAGCGTTCTTAGCGGCCAACCCAGCGCTCCGGCTGCCCCGATTGCCGCACCCGTCGTCTTCAGGAAATCTCGCCGCGATGTTCCTACGCGAGCCGGCCTGTTCTCGTTGTTTTGCACCATGCCATATCCCTCTGGCGATATCGTTCGTTGATCGTTCTTGTTCGGTTTCGTTGCACCGTTCCCGTTATTCGATCACCAGCTTCTGCCAAATGCTGATGTTCTTCTTCCCGTCGCGATCACCCGCACTACCGTTCCAAACGGCAAACGACACTGGCAAGTAATCGCCTTTCTTGAAAACCCGTTCCCCAGTGTGATCACCGTTCGGAAAACTCATGCGCCGCCGCAGGAGAACGGACCACACGCCGCGTTCATAAACCGCTTGTCCTTCGACCATCTGGATGTTCGCCGGTTTACCCGATAGCGTCCCCGGTCCATGCGCGACCAGCGATTCGACGGGTGTTTTCAGATTCGGGTTAGCGACGAGATTGCCAGCACCCCACGCCGTCACGAACTTCGGGTCGTGCTTGGTCAGCGCTGCGCGTGGCCAAGACGTGAACGTGCGGCTGTCACTCGGTGCTTCCTGCTCCGGATACATGTCGACCGCACGCTCCGGAAAGGCGGCGTCAACGTCTTGGTAACCGCTCTCGATGTCCTTCTGGCGGTCCGCCTTCCAATACCAAATGTTCACCCCTCCCCCGTCCCCCGCACTACCCATATAGAACGGCGGATCACTCGACAACGAGAACTGAATCGCCACCCCGTCGCGAAACTCGTTTTGACGTACGGCGCGGGTGTCCTCGCTAGGGTCGATCCATGACAGCTTGATGGCCAAGTCTTCTTCGTTGTGCAACGCCTGGACCATCAGCCCCTCAATCCGATCTTCGGTCCACCACAGCGGAGTCAATGCTACGTATACCGGGCGCGCCTGCTCCCATGCCCCATCGGTCGGACTTGACGGAAGCTGCCCGCGAACATTGGGCGCGACAAACGTGCCTTGTTTGAGTTGCGCACGCTCCTGGGCGCCAGCTCGTGCAAGCGATTGGACATAGTGAATGATATCCCACATCTCATCACCGGAATACACACCCTCCGACGCGGGCAT
>CAYQFV010000061.1:7947-21725 GCA_964416845.1 uncultured Phycisphaeraceae bacterium
AGTACTGTCAGCCAGCGACTCCGCCACATCCGCCTCGTCCATCGAACCGTCGCTGACCCACTTCTGCAGTTTGGCCTTCGTACCTTCGATATGGAATTGCCGCACGTACGCAGCGAGCGACCGAAGGTCGGAGAGCGGAAGATGCGCCCAAGGTGGCATGGCTGAGCCGGGCATTCCGCGACTGATCGTCCGAACCAGGTCATCATCCGTCGGGATCTGGTTCTCAGTGGTCGCGAGTTTGAAATCGCCTTGCTTGAAATCGCGAGGACGAGGATTCATCAGATAAGCAAACTTACCGGCCCCATCGCCGTTCTCTCCGTGGCAGATCGCACAGTACTTCGCGAACAACTCACCTCCTCGGGCCAACATCGGATCACCACTATCTGTTGCTCGCCGCGACGACCGGCGCGCACCCCCCGACTCGGCGTCCGCTGTGGCGGGCTCGACAACCGTGCTTGCGTCTTTCGACGAAGCCGAGCCAACGTCCCCCGTAGCTGCGACGGCTCGCTGATCAGACGTGGCTGCCGTGGCAGGCGATTGGGCTACGCGAGCAGCACATGCGGCCATTGCAAAAGAGCAACAGCCCGAAGCAATCACGATAGCAGCCAACCCCGTTCGTCCACTCGACTGATGATGTTTTCTTCTCATCGTTTTGTCCTTCTTGACGTTGAGGCCGCCCGCCGTTTTCGGCGTGCGAACGCTACGTCGTGAATCGAGTTTTTTTCGAGAAACTGTCCGTATGTCTCGCGAACGCGCTTCCACGCGTCGTGCCCCGCACAGGGATCATCATCGCTACACACCTCTTGTCCGAACGGACACGGACGACGGTCGGCGAGAATCGGCTCGAACGGAGCGAAAACCTGGGACAGCCAGATCCCTTTCGCCGGTCGGGCCAAGCGAAAACCCCCGCCAATGCCCGGCGACGACTCAAGCACTCCTGCACGCACAAGCCCGCCAAGAATCGCAGCAAGGTACTTACGAGGGATGCCGGTCTCTTCCGCGATCTTGCGGCCGGGGATGGGCCAGTCATCGACATGTTGCGCCAAGTGTATCATCGCCCGCAACGCGTATTCGCTGGTTCGTGATATCATGCCCGTATAGTTTCACTAGATGACCATGGATATATAGACAATTGGTCAAGGCGTCAAGGAGAATCTTCGGAAAACTTGAACTTTCCTGCCCGACGACCCCAAGCACCCGCAACGTCCCCCTCCCGATCAAGCCGTTCGCGAGCACGATGCTGCCCGGAAGCGAAACGCGTCACACGTGGTCTTTCTACGCGTTCGCGCAGCGGTGCTTCCTGATTCTGCGCTCCGAAACGCCCACCCTGACGCCGTTATTCCTTAGCCTGTCAAGTTGGTTGACCTGCTGCCGAATCATGTACGAGTCGGTGTGAGACTCTGACCAACGACAACGTCAGAATTCCCAGAGGGCGAAAGCTTCACCGCACGCGTCGCAGTCGTGCGAACCGGGCCAAGACGCCGTTCGCTTCGTGCCATTCGTGACTGTTCCCTTTTATCTCGATGTCCAAGAAGTGCGAACCTCGATCTAAGTTCCCTCAATAGGTGCCCCACATTCGGGGCAGATTCCCGATTCGTTTCCGGTGAGATCGTATCCGCACGATTGGCATTTGCTTTCGCATTTGGGACAGATCCCCGATTCGGTTTCCGTGAGATCGTATCCGCACGATTGGCATTTATTTCCGCATTCGGGGCAGATTCTCGATTCGGTTTCCGTGAGATCGTACCCGCACAATTGGCATTGGCCTGCAATCTGCCGCCGTCTCTCCAAGGGGATATAGGGAATACGTGCCGCGTGTACGCACATCCATAGTGTCGCACTAACAGCAGAATAGGCTAGTGTATTCATGGCCATAACGCTGAAAGATGGATACTGCGCGTATCCGCCTTGAAGATAGGCCACTGGCATAAAGCCAGGTGTGATCCAAATGACGAAGGCGTGCTGAAGGGTCTGCGATTGTGGAGGGGACGCCCAGACAAGTACGTAGACGATAAGAGTCGACAAAGCTCCTACTGAGCCACCGATTTTGAATGCCCTTCTCATTTCGTTCCCTAGGGATGAGCCTCATGCGAATGTCGTAACCACCATTGCGCAGAATCCCTTGAGATGATATACGTTGCACCTGCGAGGTTGCAATGACAATCCGTTCGCCGCATGTGTACGATCTTATCCACGGCTGAGCGAGCTCTTGTCAGTTCGAGTTCCGCACTTATGCCGCTTGTTGGACGGCGTGTAGTACTTGAACGAGTTAGTATCAGAACTTGTGGAAATTGAATAAAGGCTGGGGCATCTTCCGGGTTGGTAACAGACCCATTGACGAGGAGGACGCCCGATGTCTAGAAGACGCAAGACGGAGCGGATTGTCAAGACCGCGGTGACTGCAGGCGGATTCACGTCCGCAGAAAGAACGTCCACGGAACGAACGGAGAAGGCTGGCGAGGTCGTGGTCGATCAGTTGGAAGCGCTGGCCCGCGAGGGGGTCCGGGAGATGTTGATGACGACGCTTGCCGACGAGGTGGACGCCTACCTCGGCCGGGCCGGTACGAACGCGCCGCCTGCACCGACGGCGGTGGCGACAGTCCGATCGCGCGTCCCTTCCGCGGCTACCGCAACGGTTCATCACCCCGCCGCCTGACGCTCGGCAGCGGCACGGTCGCGCTCGACACGCCGCGGGTGCGCGACATTCCGCCTGGCCAAGAGCCGTTCGAGTCGAACATCATTCGCAAGTACCAGCGGCGTAGTGATACGATGGACGAGACCTTCATGAACTTGTTCGTCGAAGGGCTGGCCACCCGCGACTTCGAGCCCTCGTTACGCCTTCTGATGGGTGAGCAGGCGCCGTTGTCGCCCAGTACGATCAGCCGACTGACCCAGCGGTTCAAAGCGCAGTACGAATCGTTCGATCAGCGCGACCTGAGCGGCCACCGTTTCGTGTACGTCTGGGCCGACGGGATCTATCTCAAAGCCGGCCTGGGCACGGAGAAGGCGTGCCTGCTCGTACTCATCGGCGCTGACATAGAAGGACAGAAGCATCTGATCGCGCTTCGGGAGGGCTACCGCGAGAGTGCTGCGAGTTGGGGCGAGCTACTGAAAGACTGTCGAGCCCGCGGCATGAACGAATCGGCCTGCTGGATCGCCGACGGAGCGCTCGGCCTCTGGGCGGCGGTCAACGAACATTGCCGCATTCGGCTCAGCAGCGTTGCACGAATCACAAGACGATGAACGTGATCGACAAGCTGCCGATGTCGGAACGCCCGGAGTACACGAAGCGTTTGCGTACGGTCTGGCAGTCAGACAGTGAATCGGTGGCTCGGACGCTGGCTGCCGATGAAGACGTCCTGTCTCCCGCCCTACGGGAGGTGTCTCGTCCCTGCCAAACTGGCAGCGCGGCGGTCGGGGCATGGTGTTTTGACAGCATGAGGCCAGATTTCTCGATCGCCGAGGCGTTTTTCGCGTCGTTCGATGTGCATGCAACTTATTCTCAAATCAGCAGTTAAAGAATATCCGAACTGAATCGACAGCATCGGCGCAGCATGGCACCCAAGTTGCAGATCGACGGTTGCGGGCGCGGTGTGTTCCCGCAGCGTTGGCAGGAAAAAGCGTGTCGATCATGCAGCCATCAGGCGTGCGATCGGAGCGACAAACGGAATCGAAAACATCGAAAGGAGTTGTCGGCGATGGCGAACCTGAACATCAGGCCGCTCGATGACAAGGTCATCATCAAGCGTGTTGAAGCCTCGGACGTCACAAAGGGCGGTATTGTGCTTCCGGATTCAGCGAAGGAAAAACCCAAGCGTGGCGTCGTCAAGGCGGTGGGCACGGGTCGGCTGCTTGACGACGGAACACGCGGCGCGATGCAAGTCAAGAAGAACCAAGAGGTCGTGTTCACCAGTTACGCGGGTACGGAGATCAAAGTCGACGGCGACGAGTACCTGATTATGGATGAGTCCGACATTCTGGGCATCATGGAATCCTAGCCCACTTTTGCGTTGATTCGTTTCAGAACAGTTGAAGGCAAAACTTCGGCGGCATCAGATCGCCCAGTAGGAAAACGGAGTCTTTCAGGATGGCAGCAAAGTCAATCTCTTACGATATGGAAGGGCGTGAGGCGATCCGCCGGGGCGTCAAGCAATTGGCCAAAGCGGTCAAGATCACGCTCGGACCGTGCGGGCGCAACGTTGTGATCGAGAAATCGTTCGGTTCGCCGACGGTCACCAAGGACGGCGTCACGGTGGCGAAGGAAATCGAACTGGATAACCCGAACGAAAATATGGGCGCCCAGATGGTGAAGGAAGTCGCGTCGAAGACAAGCTCGATCGCGGGCGATGGCACGACGACCGCCACGATCTACGCCGAGGCGATCTTCGATGAGGGTCTCAAAAACGTGGCCGCCGGCGCGAACCCCATGGAACTGAAGCGCGGTATTGACGCCGCCGTCGAGGCGGTCGTCAACAGGCTGGAAGAGATCAGCACGAAGGTTAAAGGCACCGAGCAGATCGCCCAGGTCGGTACCAGCGCAGCCAATCACGATGCGACGATCGGAAAGATCATTGCCGAGGCGATGAGCAAAGTCGGCAAGGACGGCGTCATCACGGTTGAAGAAGGCAAAGGCCTTGAAACATACGTTGACCTCGTCGAGGGGATGCAGCTTGACAAGGGCTATCTCTCGCCGCACTTCGTCAACAAGTTTGAAGACCTCACGTGCAATCTCGACAAGCCTTACATCCTGATCCACGAGAAGAAAATCTCCAACATCAAAGATCTTGTCCCGGTGCTTGAGAAGGTGGCTCAGTCGGGTCGACCGTTGCTCATCGTGGCAGAAGACGTCGAAGGCGAGGCGCTTGCGACACTGGTGGTCAATAAATTGCGAGGCACGTTGCAGGTTTGCGCGATCAAAGCCCCTGGTTTTGGAGATCGTCGCAAGGCGATGCTCGAAGACCTTGCCATCTTGACCGGCGGTCGGGCGATTTTCGAGGACCTCGGAATCAAGCTCGAAAACGTCGACCTCAAGGATCTGGGCCAAGCACGTAAGGTGACGATCGACAAGGATGCTACGACCATCATCGAAGGTGCGGGAAGCTCGTCGTCCATCAAGGGGCGTATTGAGCAGTTGCGGAACGAAATCGACATCACGACCAGCGACTACGACCGTGAGAAGCTCGAAGAGCGGCTTGCGAAACTTGCCGGTGGTGTTGCCCAGGTGAACGTCGGGGCGGCCACCGAGGTCGAGATGAAGGAGAAGAAAGCCCGCGTCGAGGACGCCCTTCACGCATGCCGCGCCGCAGTGGAAGAAGGCGTTCTGCCGGGCGGAGGTGTGGCGGTGCTGCGAACCGCTGACGCGATCCAGGATGTCATCAAGAAGGTTCGTGGCGACCAGAAGACCGGTGCGGACATCGTGCGTCGCGCGCTGAGCGCCCCGATCAAGCAAATCGCGACGAACGCGGGCATCGACGGATCGATCGTGTGGCAGAAGGTGTCTGAATCGAAAGACCGCAACTTCGGCTACAACGCACTCAAGAACGAGTACACCGACATGTTCAAAGCGGGCATCCTCGTGCCGACGAAGGTCGAACGCATCGCCCTGCAACATGCCGCGTCAGTTTCCAGCTTGCTGCTGACAACCGAAGCGGTTGTCAGCGAGATCAAGGAGAAGGACAAACCGGCTCCCGCAGGCGCTCCCGGCATGGGCGGCATGGGCGGAATGGGAGGCATGGGTGGCATGGGCGGAATGGGAGGCATGATGTAAGCCGTTCCGTCAAATCCGAACGTTGCCGGCGTCCGGATTAACCGTTCAACAATCAAAGCCCGATCGCTGGAGACCATCCAGCGATCGGGTTTTCTTTTTGGGGCACTGTGTATGGCGATCGGTCGGATGAGCGTCGCCGCGCGCAGATGTCATGTGCACGGTCTGCGCTCGTCGAAGCGGTCTTCGGCGTGCGATGACGATTCAGTACTTTTCTGACGTGGCGAGGTCGAACCCTTCGTGGTCGGGGTTCAGCATTGCGTCGCGATACTCTGCGCGGCAGGCGTAGCAGGTCGTTAACTTCCCGACCACCAGATAGCAGACGAAATCCACCACCACCGCAGCGCCGAGCACCGCATAGGCGAGCAAGATGCTGGTTCGGAAAAGCACGATGCTCGCGATCCCCGCGACCACCACGACGACAAGCCCCAGCATCTGGGGAAAGTCTTTTCTGATGAAAAGCTCTTTGCTGCCACAAACGGCGCACGCGTCGACGACGTGGTCGCTGCGCACCCGATCCGAAACGCCGATCTGATGTTGCGTACCGCATCGTGGACACCGAATTGAGCGTTCGGCCCCTTCGAGCGGCTCGTATTCGATGATGGCGACGCAACCATCGGTGGGGCAATGAAATCGGATTTGCACGGTTCGACGTTCCTAAGACGGCGCCTACAGCGGCAGGCCTAACTCGCCGGCGAGATACCGGCTGCTCAACTCTCCGATGTACACGAAAATCGACGCAAAATAGAGAATGCCGGTCGCGGATTGCGTGCTTCGAAGTTTGACGCAATCACGAACCATGTATGCGAACACAGCCACAGCGATCAGGCCGACGCAAATGCGCAAGCTCAATATCAACCACGACCCGAGCAGACGAGTCGACATTCCGTCGTCACTACCCTGCCCGTACATCAATATCAAGCCTGCGACCACAAGATACCCGCAGCGAAGCGTTACCGAGACGCTCAACAGTTTGCTCAGCGATCGTAGCGGTGTGATCGGCATCTTCGTCGCGGTCAAGTAGGCGTGCCCGAGTAGCCACGCGACGGTGACGCTTCCAAGCAGCATCGCGGCCAACACCTGGCCGACCAGATGAATGATCGCCAGCCACCACGTCCCCGCCAACGCGTCCGAACTGATCGCGCACACGTCCGACGCCGCGATTCCCATCACGCCGCCGACGATGACGATAGCGCGCACGACGCGAAAACGATCCGGGAGCAATCCGGAAATCGCGGTCAGCGCTGCCGCGGAGATCGCCGTACCCAAGGCGAGCGCCGCCCCTGCGATCGCCAGCGTCCCATTGTCCAACGGGTTTTTGCGAAGGAGGGAAACGAACACACCCGTCGACAGCGCCAGCGTCAACGCCCCGACGAACCGAACGAATCGTCCGGCCATCAGGTCCACTCGACCCACGCCGAGCGACATGAGCATGCCGCCGGTCACTGCGATCAGGAACGTTTCGATCATTGTGACGACATGCTATCCGCCACCGGACGTGGATGAAATAGGTGCGACGATCAATCGGTGCGGCGATCAGCCGGCGTGCCAGCGAGAATCGCGTCGAGCTTGGCCAACTCCCGGTCCCAGGAATAGCGTTTGGCGATGTGTTTTCGGGCTGCGGCGCCAAGGACGGACCGCCGATGAGGATTGCGGAGCAGTTCGACGATGCGATCGCTGACTGCTTGGGCATCGTCAGCGACGACGAAATGATCTCCCGTGACCGCGTCGATTCCGGCGGCTGCCGTTGAACTGAGGACGACAGGTCGAGAGGCAGCCATTGCTTCGAGAACCTTGTTCTGAATTCCCTGTCCGATGCGCAATGGCGCGACGCTGACGGCGAATTGTTCGATCCGGCTGCGCACGTCATCGACCAGACCGGTGACATGAACACCGCCACGCTGTCCCAGTCGCAGGACCTCGCGGGCCGGTCGTCGCCCGACGATGTCGAAGGTCGCCTGCGGAACAGCCCGCTGCACACGCGGGAGAACGTTGTCGGCAAACCAGCAAACCGCGTCGACGTTGGGTTTGTAGCTCATCTCGCCGACGAACCCGATCGTTGCGGCTGCGTCAGCGGAGGTGTGGGCCGGTTCAGGCCCGATGATCGCGCCGTTGCCGACCACGTGGACGCGGTCGTGATTCGACGCGGAGGGTTTGGATCGACGTTCCGCCTCGGTCGCGACGACGCTCGCGTCGAATTCGTTCAACCAGCGATCTTCTCGCGTTCGGAGACGGCGGGCTTCAAGTCGGTACAGGAGCGAGCGCGGGGGTTTGGCGTTCGCTGCATAGGCGTCCCACTTGAGACTGTCCCAGTCACAGAAGTCGAGCACAGATCGGCGGGCGGCGACGATCGGCCGATAGCTTGCAACCCCGGACGAGAAGAACATCGCAGCGTCGAATCCGATCTCTTGCGACCACCTCTGCAAGACGGTGCTCATTGGGCGACTTCGATAGAACCCTTCGGTCAAGGAGCGTCCGGTGATCAAATGGCCTGCCCCACGAAGGGCGGCTGCGCGCGGTGACAGGGGGATGCCGACCACGTTCCGGCACCATTGACGCAGGGTGGTCAGGTGTTCCAGGTCTGCCGGGTCGTCGACGAAGCAGGCGCACCAGACGTCGTGTCGTTTGGACAGGTAGCGCAGTTGATGGCAGGAACGGATCTTGTCGCCCTTGTTCGGCGGATAGGGGATTCGGTGTGCGAGGTACAGAATCTTCATAACATCACAACCGCCACGTCAGCCCGGAATATGCCTCGACAGCCACCCACCGAGCGGACGCGTGATCCACATCGGGAGCGCCGGCCACATCCGCCGGGCGAGTGAAAACTTCGGATTGCTCGGCGTCAGGCTCGGAGCTTGTCGTCCGGGCGGTGTCATGGTCTGGTATTGTAACGGCGTGGCGACGAAGCCTTGGTTTTTCTTGAATGCACAAGCGCCGACGTTCTCCAATCGCGATCGGCCGAAATCGAACGTGTGGCAATGTTGGTCGAGGGCGTGCTCCATGGCTGCCAGGTAGATCAGGTTGTAGGCATTCAGCGACCGCGCGACGGGACTTACTCCGACGAAGTACGGCATCGCGACGCCTTGGAACATGAACGTCACCAGCCCTGCGATGGGCACGCCGGCGTGCGTGACCATCGAAACGACGTGTTGTCCCGGCGTGCGAGCAACCAATTCGTCAAAGAAGGCGTACGGATAGTTGAGCGACCCCAGGCGACGCATCGTGCTACAATAGAGTCGCCACATCGTCGGCAGGTGTCTGTCGCCCACCGACACCGAGAGACCATGCTTGTCGCGGGCGGCGCGGGCTGCAGCGCGGGCCTTTCGAGGCAGCGCGGCGAGGCAGTCTTCTCGTGCTTCGGGGAGAGCTTTTCGAAACGTCGCGTATCGATCGATGGTCGGCAGGTCAGGCCAGGCGGCGTGCTCGCTGCGCAGCTCGAGGCAGTTCGCCCCGATCCGGTCCGCGATCGCAGCCGCTTCGTCAAGCAGCTTGCGGTTGATATCGTCGTCCGGTCCGACCACGCCTCCGTAGATCGCGTAGGGAACACTCACCAGCATCGTTCCGCCCAGAAGGCTGCGAATCTCGAACAGCGGCAGGACGCCGACAACCTTTCGATCTCGCTTGGCCAGCAGATAGTGTGGCCGGTGTCTGAATGCTTGGCGGACCGCCTGCATCCACGCAGCGGTGTGAAAAAACGTGCCACCATCTGTGGCGGCGACGAATCGATCCCAGTCGGCAAATTCTAGATCGCTCAGTAGTGAAATCTGTACCGTCGGGGTGCGCGGCGGGCGCAGTGTCTCCACGTTGACGTCGGGCGTAAGCGTGAGCAATCCCATGCCCAGGTTATCGGCAGTTTCAGCCGGCAGGATTCGCCGCAGCATCGCGATGATTGCGGGCGAAGGGGACGCTTGGGGGCGGAGGGGGGATCAAAAAGCGTTTCGAATCAGCGCGAGCGGGTCTAATGCTGCTGTGCGGCGCAGTGGGATTCGTATTCCGCCGCGTCCATCAACGCGTCGATCGGACCGAGGTCGGACGCCTTGATTCGGGCCATCCACCCGTTGCCGAACGGGTCGGTGTTGACCAGTTCGGGCGAATCTTCGAGGGCTGTGTTGATTTCGACGATTTCGCCACTGACAACGGAAATGAGTTCGGAGGTGGCCTTAACCGACTCGATCTCGCCGAACTCGCCGCCCGCTTCAACGGCGGTTCCCGGAGCGGGAAGATCGACGTAGGTGATATCCGTCAATTCGTCGGCGGCAAACAGCGTGATTCCCACAGTTACCGTCTCGCCGTCGACCTTGAACCACTCATGCGTTGCGGAATATTTTCGATCGGTTGGTATGCTCATGACACATCCGTTTGGGGTTGGCAGCCTGGAGCCTGTTCCGATTGGCACGCGAGGCGATTACATTAGTTGCCTCGGGGGCGTTTGTAAAACGGGAGCGGGACAATCTCCGCAGGGTTTTCCTTCCGCCCCAGGTTCACGGAGACGACCGTTCCCGGCTCGCAATGGTCGGTATCAACGAACCCCATCGCGATGCTCTTGCCGAGCGTCGGGCTCATCGTGCCACTGGTGATGCGGCCTATCTCGTTGCCATCGCCCATAATGGGGTAGCCTTGGCGCGCGATTCGCTTTCCGCTTAGCTCCAAGCCGACCATCTTGCGGGGCAAACCTCGCTCCTTGATTGCGCGCATCGCCTCTGCGCCGATGAAATCGACGCTGAGATCGACACACCAGCCCTGTCCTGCACTTAGCGAATCCACGTCTTCGGTCAACTCGTGACCGTAGAGCGGCATTGCAGCCTCAAGCCGCAAGGTGTCGCGGGCTCCCAACCCGGCGGGGCGACATTCGCTCTCGGCGGAATCGTCGCAGAACAACTTCGGAGCGAGCAAGCTGACGGCAGAGGCGGGGACAATCGCTTCGATGCCGTCCTCACCGGTGTAGCCGCTTCGGAAGATGGTGTACTTCATGCCGAAAACCGAGCCGTCGATAAACCAATATCGTTTCAGGTCGGATAGCTTGAGGCCAAACGTGTCTTCGGAGAAGGCAATCGCGATCGGCCCTTGCAGGGCGATCATGGCGGTATCCATGGTCTGGTCGATCATGTCGACGTTGAAACCTTCAGCGTGACGAGTCAGCCACGCGACGATCTTTTCGCGGTTGGATGCGTTGCACACGACCACCCAGTGATCGCTGTGACGGCTGACGATGACATCATCGAGAATGCCCCCGTCTTCGCGGCAGATGTGCGAATACTTGGATTGTCCGACCGAGGTTTTCTCCAGGTTTCTCGTGCATATTTTTTGAAGGAACGCGCCGGCGTCAGGCCCGTCGATCCGAAGCCGCCCCATGTGCGATACGTCAAACGCCGAGACCTTCGACCGGGTGTGGCGATGCTCTTCGTTGATTCCGCGGTAGAATACCGGCATGTGCCAACCGGCGAAGTCGACCATCTTCGCGCCGGCGGACTCGTGAAAACCGTGCAGCGGAGATTTGTACATGAATGGGTCGCTCCCGTAGCTTGAAGAAAAACGCGTATGATCGACGACAAGCTAGATCGCCCTGGAAACGCTGTCAACCTCCCGGTACGGTGGTGAAAAGAGAAGTTGCTATCGTGGGTCGATCCGTCGTTGTGCGAGATTCGTTCCTTGCGTGTAGCTACCACTGAGCCCTGAATTGAGAGTGTTTCGACGATGACCAGCCCTGACCACGAACAGGCCGCCCGGGCTTATCTCGCGAGCGAACTTCCGCCCGCTGCCACGGTGCGGATCACGCAGCAGGTCGCCTTCACGGAGCATCCGCTCGAAGGTGAAGGCGACGTGACGGTGTTTGGTTTTGAATCAAACGTTGACGGTGGCGAGCGGGAAGCCTTCTGGGTGGTCGTGGGCGATACCCAACCCAATTACTACCCGCATTGGGAATTGACCGCGGACCAAGCCTACGACCTGCACATCGGAACGCGTTTCATGTTGGTGATGGAAGTGGCGTCCGTTCCCATCGAATCCCTGCCGAACGATCTTGCGACAGGCATCGAGCGCTTTATCGGAACGGTCGCGCCAAGTCAGCGTGTTACGGGAATCCTTCCGGCGGCTGCATTCGGTATAGAGAACGAGGTTTACACCATCTGCCGGGCGACCATCGGCGATGAACACGTCTACGTTTTGGGGCAGGACTGTCCGCCGGGTATTTACCGGGAAGGTGAACTACCTCCCCACGTTGTTTTCCGACGACATCTTGGAAAACTTATTCGTTATGAGGCGGAACGGGAATCCGCCAAGACGCGCAAGAACTGCATCTAGACCGACAAGGACGCGACAATTATCGGCGCGACGCGGCAAGTTCTGCCGATCGTCGCGGCACATCTTAATCGCGCAATGACTGCGTTTTGGATCGTTCAACTCGACTCAAGATAAATCGAAACCCGCGCCGATAGTATGCCAGCCGCGTCGGTAACCGACTTCAACCGTTTACCGAATCGACACCACCGGCGACCTGCGGGTCGCCCAACATCGTCATCGTGACAAATCGCCAGGCGGAGTCCAGGCACGAACACGCATTCGATCGCGGCGGACCGCTGCTGGATCGGGCCGGAGGCCCTTTCGAGGCATACCGGATACCGGGTCCGTCGCAGAAGGAGTCCGTCATGCCGAACCGTCTGGTCGATCGTTACTTGGAACCTCTCCTGGCGGGGAACCGCGCTGCCTGCCGCGACCTCATCCACAAACAACTCGCCGAAAAAGCGTCCGGGCGAATGATCTACGAGGAGATTCTTTGGCCGGCGATGGAACACGTCGAAAAGATGTTCCGAAAAGACCAGATCAACATCGCCGTGGAACACATGGCTACGCGGATCAACCGTGCGTTGGCTGACCAGCTTCAACAGGCGTTGACCCACAAGCCATCGAACGGGAAGAAAATCCTGATCATGTGTGCCGACGGCGAGCCGGAGGAGCTGGGCGCCCAGATGTGTTCCGATCTGTTTGAAGCCGACGGATGGAACGTGGTGTTCGTTGGGGGCGGCGTACCGAGTGACGAAATCCTGGCACTCATCGGGACCGTCCGTCCGACCGTTCTGTTGATCTACGGCACGATGCCCCGCGGTGTGCCCGAGATTCGCGTCCTGGTCGATCAGATCCGCGACGTGGGTTCGAATCCGACGATGAACGTCATGGTCTCGGGGGGTGTGTTCAACCGCGCCGACGGTCTTTGGAAGGAGATCAACGCCGACATTTTTGCGCCGACCGTCCGCGACGCGATCCAATTGGCCAACGCTGCTCAACCGCGACCGATCGAAGTCCGCGTGCCGGGGGCACCAAAGAAACGCCGACGTCGACGTCGCCCGCCACTGTTGGCCGCGGCGGAGGCCTGACGCGCCGAGCGACTTCCCCGGTCGCACCGAAGCATCATCGACGCTGCAACTTCCCGCCGTCCGTCATTGCTCGAGGAAGTTGCGGATGATCCTCGGGCCTTCGTCGGTCAGAAAACTTTCGGGATGGAATTGAACGCCTTCAATGGGCATTCGGCGATGCCGGATGCCCATGATTTCGTTCTGGTCTTCAGTCCACGCTGAAATGTCGAAATCGTCCGGAATCGATTCGCGATCGACACTCAGCGAGTGGTAGCGCGTCGCAACGAACGGGCACGCGACGCCCTGAAAAAGCCGCTCTCGATCGTGATGAATCCGGCTGGTCTTTCCGTGCATGAGCCGGCTCGCACGCACGATCTTTCCACCGAACGCTTGGGCAATGCACTGGTGACCCAGACAAACGCCAAGAACCGGCACCTTGCCCGCAACGTGTCGAATGATGTCCATGCTCGCGCCTGCAGCGTCCGGCGTGCATGGACCGGGCGAGATGATGACGTGGGTTGGTCCAAGAACGTCGACTTCATCGGGGCGAATCTGGTCGTTGCGTTTCACCACGACACTACAATCCGGGTCGATCGATCCGATGCACTGGACGAGGTTGTAGGTGAACGAGTCGTAATTGTCGATTAGAAGCACCATCGGTGTAC